>JBBSMJ010000141.1:0-4615 GCA_038233235.1 Actinomycetes bacterium
CTCTGCGGGAAAGGTCGCGGGTTTCCGGATCCAGGATCTGGGCTTGGGTTGCGTTCCTGCTGGTCGTAGGCGGAGATTCTTTCTGGGATGACATTCTGACACCTTCTCGGGATTCCCGAAGATCTCGTGATAGACATGAGCAGACATCGATGAGGCCGAAGGGAAGTGTGCGTGTCGCTTGCGGTCGTGCGGTCGCTGGCTCATCCCCGAGCGTTGCGGACAAGCGCCGAGCTTGAGGACTTCCAGCAAGAGCTCATCGACCAGTACGCGTTGGCCTTGGCAGCCGCCGGGCTGACGGATCGGCACGTCGCCGACGGGCAGGCCGCGATCCTGGATGTGACGCGCTTCGTGGACCGGCCGGTGTGGACGATCGGCAGCGAGGACGCCGACCGCTACCTGCTGTCCCTTCGTCGAGATCGACACTTGGCGCACTCGACCGTGCAGGGCCGGGCCTGGACGCTGGCCCGGTTCTTCGAGTTCCTGCTCAGCCGCTATCAGGGCGACATTCATGCGCTGACCGGTGCCGTCGTGGTCCAGCCGATCGATGAGTTCAACCGGCCAGCGAAAGCGGACTACGGCGTTGCCCGCGTCCCTCCCAGTCAGGACGAGGTTGATGCGCTGTTCGCGGCATGGCGCGCCGCGCTGCCGGAGGCTCGCAAGTTCTTGCCCGCAGCACGGGACTACCTCGCAGCTTCGCTCTGGCGCCGCGTCGGGCTGCGCATCAACGAGACCGCGATGCTGGACATCGGCGACTGGCGCAACGACTTCGGTGAGCTGGGCAAGTTGCACGTCCGGTTCGGCAAGGGCAGCGCTGGGCGTGGCCCCAAGACGCGCCTGGTGCCAGGCATCAACGCCGTCGACGAGCTCCTGGAATGGTGGATGACCGACGTGCGGCACCAGTTCGGTGAGGACTGGGAAGACCCCTCGGCCCCGCTGCTCCCCAGCGAGCGCCACGACAGGCTCACCGACCGCTGCGGACGAGTCGGCACCGACGCGCTGCGCGCCGGCCTCGCCACCTCGGTCGGACGGTGGCTGCCCGACTGGTCGGAACGGCTGACGCCACACGTGCTGCGCCACCACTGCGCCTCCACGATGTACTTGCGTGGGATGGACCTGAAGTCCATCGGTGACCTTCTTGGCCATCAGTGGCTCTCCACGACCTCGAGGTATGTGCATGTTCACGAGGGACACATCGAAGCGTCCTGGGCAGCGGCCAACGGCCGCGTTGCTGCCCGACTGATTGAGGAGAGGTGACCTCATGCGCTGGAACCTGCGGATGAAGGCAGCCGAGCGTGGCATCTGGAAATCCACCGACCTACGCCGACTCCTGGACGAGGCCGGGTTGACGATCAGCGCCGGGAAGATGTCGGCGCTGTGGACCGGAACGCCGGTCATGATCCGGCTCGATGACCTCGACGTGATCTGCGCGGTGCTGGACTGCACGCCCGCGGACCTGCTCATCGCCGAACCCGACAAGGCCGCAGCACGGCGACCCGCCACGGTCGCGGCAGCCACCGCGACACCCCGAAGCCGACCAGCTCCACGAACTGGGCGCCGCCGCTCGCTGCCACCGGCGTAGCCCGCGTGAAGCAAATGCAGATGTGCCGGCGGTGCGGGCTGCGGCCGACCAAGAACCAGAACGGCTGCTACTACTGCTATGTCTGCAATCCCGGCCGGACCGGCGCACCGCCGTGTAGCCGATGCGGCTCGACCACCGACTACTTCACCTCGGGCCTGTGTGGTCGCTGCCATCGACACTCGCCCCGCCAGCTCGACTCCTGCCTGGACTGTCTGGCGTGGGGTGCGCTGCGCCGCGACAAGTGGCTGTGCACGGCCTGTCGCTCGTGGCTTCGTAACGGATGCCTCGAAGCTGACTGCCGCGGCTGCCACCGGCAGGTCCGGGTCGACGAGGAGGGGATCTGCCGACTGTGCCGGCGACAGCTGTTGACCCTGCCACCCGAGGAACGTGTTGACCTCAGGACCGCTCTGGGTCACGGCCAGCAGCTGTATCTCGCCGGCATGTTCCGTGGCTCGGTGAACCGCCGTCGGCTCCGGCAGCAGTCGCCTGCGGGTTCGGTGATCCGCCTCGCCCAGCCACCCAGAAGGCGTCCCCGACCGTCCGTGCAGCTGGTCGCCTTCGACATCGAACTCCCCACAAAGACCAGGCCACCGCCCCGGCTGTGCAAGGGATGCGGCCTGCAGCCAGTGCGACGAGCGTGGAACCTGTACTGCCACGCCTGCACGCCATCTGGGGCGCTCATTCCGCCCCCGTGTAGCAAGTGCGGGTCGACCGAGGACTACTACACCGCCGGCGTCTGCATCCGCTGCCACCAGCACTCGCCGATCACCATGGACAGCTGCACCGACTGCTACGGCTGGGGGGTCACCCGATCCCTCAACTGGGTCTGCGAGGGGTGCCGAGCATGGCGACGGAACCACCCGCACGTCGCGGCCTGTCATAACTGCCACCGTCAGGTCCCCCTCGACAGCAACGACACCTGCCGGCTGTGCCGCAAGCAGATCTCGATGCAACCCAGGAGCCACAACCTGGACCTGGTCACCCTCACCCGCTTCGGGCACCAGCTCTACTTCGCCCACATGTTCAGCCACCTCGGCGCCAGCAAGTCCGCGCTCAAGGCCCGTCGAGATCTGCAGCGGGACCGCGACACCCCGCCGCCGGTCACCAGCTACCAGCCAGCCGCCCACGTCCAGCTGCTCGCATTCGTCATCCATCGCGACCACCGCAGAATCAGCAGACGGGACCTCGGTGAACCCCGTGAACCCCTTCTCGCGCGGTACCTCGACGAGGCCATCGCCGACCACGGCGCGCAGCACGGCTGGCGCACTGGCGTCGCTCAGAACGCCCGGCGCGGCATGCGCATCCTGCTCGCCCACCAAGACACCCCCGGCTCCGCCATCAAGGCCAGTGAGGTGATGCCGCTCAGCATGCACGAGGTCAACGTGCGCAACGTTCTGGAGGTGCTCGCCGCCGCTGGGATGCTCATCGACGACCGAGCCCCGACAACCTGGGCATGGTTCAACCGGCAGACCGAAGACCTGCCGGAGCAGATGGTCGAGGAGCTGCAGTTCTGGTTCGACGTCATGCTGAACGGAAGCTTCAGCCCACCACGCAGCCATCCACGCCAACCCAAGACCACCACCGCGAAGCTCCGCTGGGCGCTGCCCACGCTCCGGGCCCTCGCCGCGACAGGTCATGACAGCCTGCGTGGAATCAGCCGCGCCGACGTGCTCGTCGCGCTGCCCCCCTCTGGGCTCAACCGCAGCACCGCCGGCCAAGGACTCCGGTCGATCTTCGACATCCTCAGAGGTCACAAGAAGGTGTTCACCAACCCCATGACCCGGGTGCGGCTCGAGCCCGTACCTGCCCGCATTCCCTTGCCCCTGGCCGTCGGCGACATCCGCAGCGCCCTCAACATCGATGATCCGTTGCGCGCCGCCGTGGCCGCCCTGATCGCCTTCCACGGTCTGCAACCCCGCCAGCTCCCGGCCCTGAAACTGACCGACCTGCACGATCGGCGGCTGCACCTCGACGGCCGAGTGATCCCGCTCGCCGAACCTGTCCTCGACCGACTCGCCCGTTGGCTCGAGCATCGGGGCGAGCGCTGGCCCAACACGATCAACCCGCACCTGTTCGTCAACCACTACAACGCGACCCGCACCAGCCCCGGGCAGGCGGACTGGCTGACCACACGACTCGGCATGTCCGCCCAGGCACTGCGTGAAGACCGCATTCTGCACGAAGCCCACGCCACCGGCGGAGATCCGCGACGCCTGTGCGACCTGTTCGGCCTCAGCGTCGGCGGCGCCTCCCGCTACACCGCAACGGTCCACGGCATCGACCGCACGCACGACAGATCCGCAGCCCAACGCGTCAGTTCCCCTACCCAAGTGACATCCTGAGCGCATCACCGACCACCAGCACTTGGGTTCCCGCCAAAAAACCCTTCAGAAGTGCTGAACCCACGGTCTTCCACTTCTACGCCGCGGGCCAGGCGGGCATCGGCGTGGCCGGTCACAGTCTGCGCGCCCAACCCGATCGAGGACAGGAACGCCGGGGTGAAAGTGATACTGGTCTGTACCTGCACCCGCCCGCCGGTGACGCTGACCGCCCCGTCAACACCGGCCGCCGCCAGGTAGCTGCGCGCCGCGCTGACCGCGGCCGCGGCCGTCAACCGTGGTATCTCGCCCCGCACAGTGCCACCGGGTTGCACCGACTGCACAGCGGCCCGGGCGGCTTCGGCGGCGGCGTCATCGGCCCGCTGCGTCGCCCGCAGCTTCTGCCCACCGTCGACGACCAAACCGACCGCGGTGAACAGCGCCACCACTGCGATGACCAGGAACAGCGACACCGACCCCCGCTCCCCCGCCGCGCGAACCCGGCGGAGCCGGCCGGTCACGCCCGTTCCCGGAAGGTATCGAGGCTGGACACCACGGTGTGGCTGACGGTTCGGGCGCCCAACCCAGGGATCGGCAGATCAGTCAGCCGCACCGGGCAGCTGACGGTGGCGCTGACCGTCGCGGGTTGCCCAGCCGGCACCGCGAACGCACCGGTGTCGACGTCAACGGTCACGGTGGTGCACTGCACTGACTGGGC
>JBBSMJ010000142.1:0-4602 GCA_038233235.1 Actinomycetes bacterium
CCCCGGATTGGGCACTGCCCCGCCGTAGCGGCGATCGCGCCGGGCGTAGTCCTCGACCGCAGCCCACAGGTGGCGGCGGTCGAAGTCGGGCCACAGCGTGCCGGGGAAGCTGAGCTCGGCGTACGCCGACTGCCAGAGCAAGAAGTTCGACATCCGCCGCTCGCCGGAGGAGCGCACGAACAGGTCGACGTCGGGCATGCCCGGCTCGTCGAGGTAGCGCCCGAGCGTGCGCTCGTCCACCCGCTCCGGGTCCAACCTGCCGGCCGCCACCTCGCGGGCGATGGCACGGGTGGCGTCGGCGATCTCCGCCCGCCCGCCGTAGTTGACGCACATCGTCAGGGTCAGCACGTCGTTGCGCCGGGTCAGCTCCTCGGCGGTCTCCAGCTCGCGGACGACGCTGCGCCACAGCCGGGGGCGACGGCCCGCCCAGCGCACCCGTACGCCCATGTCGTGCATCTGGTCCCGCCGGCGGCGGATCACGTCGCGGTTGAAGCCCATGAGGAAGCGCACCTCCTCCGGGGAGCGCTTCCAGTTCTCCGTCGAGAAGGCGTACGCCGACACCCACTGCACGCCGATCTCGATGGCGCCGCAGACGACGTCGAGCAGGGCAGCCTCTCCAGCTTCGTGGCCGGCGGTGCGCGGCAGCCCACGCTCGTGCGCCCAGCGCCCGTTGCCGTCCATGACCACCGCGACGTGCCGTGGCACGAGCGCTGCGGGCAGCTGCGGTGCCGTGGCTCCGCTGGGGTGGGGGAACGGCGCCTGCACCTGCCGGCTCGGCTCCCCCCTCACGCGCGCTCGCCCCTCACGCGCGCTCCACCAGCGGCAGCGACCGCAGCCCGCGCTCCAGGTGCCACTGCAGGTACGCCGCGACGAGCCCGCTGCCCTCCCGTCGGTGCCGCAGGTCGGCGCGCTCGGCGGCCGCCCAGTCACCGGTGAGCAGCGCGCCGAGCAGGGCGAGGGTGTCCGCGGCCGGCGACGCGGACCCCGCCGGCCGGCAGTCGGCGCAGACCGCACCCCCTGCGGCGATGGCGAAGAACCGGTGCGGCCCCGGCAGGCCGCAGCGCGCGCACAGGTCGAAGGACGGCGCGTAGCCGGCCACCGCGAGCGACCGCAGCAGGAACGCGTCGAGCACCAGCCCCGGATCGCGTACGCCGCCAGCCAGTGTCCGCAGCCCGCCGACGAGCAGCAGGTACTGCTGCACCGCGGGCTGCTTCTCCTCGGCGGTCAGCCGGTCGGCGGTTTCCAACATCGCGGTGCCTGAGGTGTAGCGGGCGTAGTCGGCGACGAACGACCCGGCGTACGGCGCCAGCGTCTCCGCCTGGGTCACCACGTCCAGCGAGCGACCCTCCGCCAGCTGCACGTCGACGTGGCTGAACGGCTCCAGCCGCGCACCGAACCGCGACGTGATGCGCCGGACCCCCTTCGCGACGGCACGGATGCGGCCGTGCCGGTGGGTCAGCAGGGTGACGATGCGGTCGGCCTCACCCAGCTTCTGGGTGCGCAGCACCACACCCTCGTCCCGGTAGAGGCCCACGCGGGCATTCTCTCCCGGCTCAGCGAAAACAGTTGGCGCCGAGCCGCCGACGAGGCGTAGGAATCGGCCATGCATTTCGAGCGGCTCGATCCCTTCGACGACGACGCCCAACGCGACTGGTACGCCGTCTCCGCCGCGGTGGTGGCCGCCGACCAGCCCGACGACCCGCTGCCCTGCCCGGTCGACCACGCGGGGCGGCTGCGCTACCCGTTCCCCGGCGAGGACGAGGAGGTGTGGCTGGCTCGGGCTGCAGGTGTGGTGGTGGGCAGCCTGCGGGTCCAGTGGCCCCGCTTCGACAACCTCGACACGGCGGGCGCCGCCATCGCCGTCGTACCCGCTCACCGAGGGCGGGGGTACGGGCGGCAGCTGGGTGCCACCCTGCTCGACCTGGTGCGCGCCGAGGGCCGCCACCGGGTGATGGCCGAGGTGCATGAGCTGCTGAGTGGTGAGCCGACGCCGGGCGCCCGTTTCGCGGCCGCCATGGGCGCCCGCCGCGCGCTGCTGGAGACGGGGCGGCGGCTACGGCTGGCCGAGGTCGAGGAGGCAACGTACGACGCCCTGATGGCCGACGCGGAACGCCACGCGGCCGGCTACACCCTGCTGCAGTGGTTAGGTCCGACCCCCGAGGCGCACCTCGCGGACATGGCGGAGCTGTCCGCGCGGATGTCCACCGACGCGCCGATGGAGGACCTCGACTGGGAGCCGGAGGTCTTCGACGCGGACCGGGTCCGCGGGCGGGACGCCGCCTGTGCGGCGCGCGGCATGCGGCGGTACACGACGGCTGTCCGCCATGAGCAGTCTGGAGCGCTTGTCGGCTTCACGACGCTGATCTGCTTCGCCACCATCGACTGGTACGCCGACCAGTGGGAGACGATTGTCGCCCCTGAACACCGCGGGCACCGGCTCGGCACCTTGATCAAGGTGGCCAACCTCCGCTGGACACGCGAGCACGAACCGGCGCTGACCGTGGTCGACACATGGAACGCGGAGTCCAACCGGCCGATGGTCGCGGTCAACGAGGCGATGGGTTTCCGCCCACTGGACCGCTGGGTGGAGTGGCAACTGGAGCTGTGACTTGATCTAGCGGGGCGGCGTCGGTCAGGCTGCAAGCAACAGGGCCAGCGCGCCGAGGGAGTTGACCAGCGCATGCCCGACGATGCAGGCGCCCAGGCGCCCGGTCGACATACGCAGGTAGCCAAGCACCACCCCGCTGGCGAGGAGGAGCGGCGTACGCAGTGGTTCGAGGTGCAGTACCGCGAACAGCACCGCGGTGAGCAGCACGGTGGGCCACGGACCGACACCACGTTTGCGCAGCGCCGCGAACCACAGGCCACGGAAGTGGACCTCCTCGACGAGGGGAGCGCCCACGGCGATGAGCAGCAGCAGGACGTACAGCCAGATTCCGTCTACTTCGTCGGCGACCTGTCCCGCGGCGGACGTCGGGGGGGAGCCGGTGAACGCCACCAGCGCGACGATGTAGACGAAGCCGACGGCGACCACGACCAGCGCCCCGAGTACTCCCGCGCCGACATCGACCCAGCTGAGCCCGATCCGGTAGTCCAACCGCGGCCCGTTGCCCTTGCGCCAGGCGACGAGCAGCGGCCAGCCGGCCAGCCCCAACCAGGACGCCAGCAGACCGCCGACGATCGAAGCGGAGGACGGCTGCCCGCCCAGCAGCAGGGGCAACCCGATGCCGGTGGCGGCGGCGATGGCGACGTACAGCACGAGAGAGATGACGGCGTCGGGGACGCCCCAGCGCGGTTCTGTCCGCAGTGTCTGCACCGTCAGAAGCCGAGTTTGCGCAGGGCGGCTGGATCGCGTTGCCAGTCCTTGGACACCTTGACGTGCAGATCGAGGAACACCGGCGTACCGAGCAGCGCCTCCACCTGCCGCCGCGCGGTCGTGCCGACCGCCTTGAGCCGCGCCCCGCCCGAACCGATGACTATGGCCTTTTGGCTGGAGCGCTCGACGTGGACGGTGGCGAACACCTCCAGCAGCGGGCGCTCGGCCGGTCGGTCGCTACGTCGCTGCATGTCCTCCACCGTCACCGCGATGGAGTGCGGCAGCTCGTCGCGTACGCCGTCCAGCGCGGCCTCCCGGATGAGCTCAGCCACCAGCACCGCCTCCGGCTCGTCCGTCAGCTCTCCGGCGGGGTACAGCGGGGGCCCCACCGGTAGCCGACGTACCAGCAGATCGGCGAGCAGGGCGACCTGGAAGTCGTCGACCGCAGACACCGGCACCACCTCGGCCCACTCGTGCAGCCCGCTCACCGCAACCAGCTGCCGCGCCAGCCGTTCGCGGTCGACCAGGTCGCTCTTGGTGACGACAGCCACGGTCGGCGTGCGGTGCAACCGGGCCAGCTCGGCCGCAATGAACCGGTCGCCCGGTCCCACTGACTCATCCGCCGGCACGCAGCACACGACGACGTCGACCTCGGTGAGTGTCGTACGCACGATGTCGTTGAGTCGCTTCCCGAGCAGGGTGCGGGGGCGGTGCAAACCCGGCGTGTCGACAAGCACGAGCTGAGCGTCGGGGCGGTGCACCACACCGCGTACGGCGTGCCGAGTGGTCTGCGGCCGCGGCGAGGTGATCGCCACCTTGGTTCCCACGAGCGCGTTGGTGAGCGTGGACTTGCCCGTGTTAGGCCGCCCCACCAGGCAGGCGAACCCGGACCGGTGATCGGCGGGGGCATCCCCCAGCCGTGCCGCATCCACTTCAGTCATGTCGCCAAGTCTCGCCTATGAGTCGGTTGAACATCGGCCCCGTTGCCGGCGTACCCAGTAGCAACGAGGAGCGGAGGGCACCGGATGCAGCGGCATCGAGGGTGGCATCGCGGAGACAGCGTCGTGAGCCATTGGGCGCGGTGGCCGGTCGCCGCAGCGCTCGCGCTAGCTGCCACGTCATGCAGCACCACCAGCGAGAACATTTCCGCACCACCCGAGCCGCAACCGGCGACGGGTACGGCGACCAGCTCGCCGGCCACGAGTGAGGAGGCGGTGAGCCTCGCCGACCAGGCCAGCTTCCCGCGCAGGACCGGACCGCTCGAAGAAGTTACCGAGGGCGGATCG
>JBBSMJ010000143.1:0-4516 GCA_038233235.1 Actinomycetes bacterium
CTTTGCCGTCTTGGTACGGGCCACGACATCGGTGACGAGTTCGACTCGGGGGCCGTCGACGCGACCTACCCACACCTCGGCGAAACCGGTCGGGTGGGCGAGTAGCACTTCGATCTCCCCGTCGGGCTGCGGTCGCCAGTACCCCTGCTCCTGCGCGGAGACGCTCACCCGGTTGCCGTCGTCGTCGAGCAGCCAGGAGCGACTGGAGTACTCCAGCACCGGCTTGCCGGAATGGGCGAAGGTCACTTCCTGACCGAAGCGCCGATCGTCGATCGTGGGATAGCCGACGACCCCGACACCGATCCACGAGCCGAGGAGCCAGGCGAGCGGCACGCAGTCGGGATGTAGATCGGCCGGAATGGTCAGCACGGCTCGGCTACCGGTGCTCCACGTGGAGGCGGTATGCCACGTATCCGAAGAAGCAGGCAATCACGAGTACGCAGCCAACGAGCAGCAGCGTGTAGCCGGTCTCCAGCACCCTCGGAGTCTAGGCCGTGTTCGCCATCCTCCCAGCGCAGTCGTAGCCGACTTGCTAGGTGAAACGCTGCGGTACCCAGACGGCCGACCCTGTCGCGGCACCTCACGCCGACCTCACGCCGGACCTGACGCAGACCCTGTCGCGACACCTCACGCCGACTCTCACCGAGGGCCGGAGACTCGCACCGTCCCGGCAGCGACGGTGTCACGCTCCCCCTCGCTGCTGCCGCGAATGACCATGGTGACCCGCGACGTCTCTACTGGTGGGATGCGCAGCGTTTGCAGGGCGCGGCGCTCCGGGTCCGGGTCCAGCCGCTGGTCGACGAAGCGGTCGCCGTCGAAGCGCCAGCGCACCAGGGTGAGCCGCCGGTTCTCCACGTAACGATTCGCCGAGTTGACCGGATCGGTCGCCGCGAAGCCGGGCACAACCCCCACCCGGGCGACGACCCGAGGTTGTCCGAAGTCGATAACCAGTCGTTCGCCGCGACCGTCACCGGCGCAACGCCATACCGTCTCCGGGTCGTCGTCGATCGCGTGCTCGGCCTCGTACGTCAGCACGTTGCCGCCGGCGTCGTTGGTGGGGTCGTACTCACAGGAAGAGGCGACGCTGGTGGCAGCCAGTGCAGTCAGCGGACCGGCGTACGGCGACCCGCGCAGCCGGCCAGGGGTATCGGGCGCCAGCGTGAGGCCCGACTGCGGACTGGGAGTGGATGACTGGGCTCCGGCGAGCGTCGGGGGTACATCGTCGGGCGTCCTCCCCAGCACCAGCCCGATGCCAACGGCAATGAGCGCGACGGCGAAGACAAAGGCCGCGCCCACCGCCACAGCGGCACCGGGTGGCATCCCCGCAAACTGCGCTCGGCCACGCCGCGCCATCCCGCGCGACGCTCCGCCGAGCCGCACCGCACCCCGCGATGCGCCGGCGAGTCCCGCTGCCGACCGGGTCTGCGCGCCGGCCAGCCATTCCCTGGAGTGCGATCCGGAGTTGGCCAACCACACCTTGGACCGTGATCCTGCGTCGGTGAGCTGCGCCCGGGATCGCGACCCGGCGGCGGCGAGCCGGGGCGCGAGTGGCTGGGCGACCCGGACCGGCTTTCGAGGGGCGGCCGACGCGGGCGGGGAGGACCGCGCCGAGCGGGCTGGAGCAGAGCGGGCCGGAGCAGAGCGGGTCCCCTCGGCGGGGGCAGGGTCGCTGGTGCCGTGCAAGAGCTCGAAGAGCCCGACCTCCTGGGGAGGTCGTTTGCGGCGGCCAGGTAACGACACGGCCACAGACTACGGAGCGGGGTGGCCCGTGCCCGGGGAATCGACTACTTCGCCGAAGGCAGCTCCACCCGCACCTCCGCGATGGCGCCGGTGCGCGCCACCACCTTCCGCTCGGCGCTGCCCGCACGGGCAATTGCCCGTACGGTCCAGCCGCCGTCAGCGGGGAAGAAGCGAAACGCCCCGTCGGTCGACGTCGGAACCTCGGCCACGAAGTCGCCGGCCGGATCGAGGAGGCGGACGTAGGCACCGGCGACCGGCACGCCGTCGCACACGACCTGGCCCTGCACGACGGCGGCCCGGGTGAGGTCTACCCCGTCGATATCCGGTCCGCCCGGCTGCGCTCCGCACATCAGCGGCTGCCCTCGCCCAGCTCGATCGGTACGCCCACGAGGGAGCCGTATTCCGTCCAGGACCCGTCGTAGTTCTTCACCTGCGGCTGCTCCAATAGCTCGTGCAACACGAACCAGGTGTGGGCCGAGCGCTCACCGATCCGGCAGTAGGCGATGGTGGGCCGGCCCAGGTCGACGCCGGCGTCGGCGTACAGCTGGCGTAGCTCGTCGTCCGGCTTGAACGTGCCGTCCTCGTTCGCCGCCTTCGACCAGGGGATGTTGCGCGCGCTGGGGATGTGACCCGGGCGCTGGGACTGCTCCTGGGGCAGGTGTGCCGGCGCCAGCAGCCGGCCGGCGAACTCGTCGGGCGAGCGTACGTCGACGAGGTTCTGGGCTCCGATGGTGTCGAGGACCTCGTCGCGGAAGGCGCGGATCGATGTGTCCGGCTCCTGAGCGGCGTATGTCGTGGGTTCCCGGCTCGTCGTGTCCGCGGTGAGTGCGTGGGAGTCCAGCTCCCACTTTTTCCGACCACCGTCGAGCAGGCGTACGTCGGCGTGGCCGTACAGCATGAAGTACCAGTAGGCGTAAGCAGCGAACCAGTTGTTGTTTCCGCCGTACAGCACGACGGTGTCGTCGTTGGCGATGCCGCGCTCGGACAGCAGCTGCGCGAAGCCGTCCTTGTCGACGAAGTCGCGGCGCACCGGGTCTTGCAGGTCGCGCTTCCAGTCGAGGCGTACGGCCCCGCGGATGTGGTCCTTGTCATAGGCGGTGGTGTCCTCGTCGACCTCGACGAGCACCACCCTCGGGTCGTCGAGATGGTCCTCGACCCAGTCGGCATCGACGAGTACGTCGGTACGGCTCATGGGCGGATGTCTCCTCTGGGAAGGGTACGGCGATGGGCCCCCGCAGCACTCGTGGGCGCGCGGGGCAGGAAAGGGCGGGTACGTCAGGCGACCGGACAGAGGCAGCCGGCCACGCGGCACAGGTCGACCGCGCGCCGTCTGGTGAGCCCCGCCGCTGCGGGAGCCTGCGTCGCCAGCACGCGCCGATGCTAACCCCGCGGCCGGGGAAATGCCGGGGCCCCTCCGGCGAAGGGAGGCAACGCTTCGATGCACCCACCATCGACCAGCGACACCGTCTCGGGGCTGCGGCGTCCGATCGGGTGTCCGTCGACCACGAACGAACAGCGATCTAGCACCGCGGCAAAAGCGGGATTACCTGCGTGGCGGCGACGCGCGGCCGCGAGCACCTCGCCCAAGGTCGCGGCGTCGTAGGACTCCTCGGCGACGCCAGCGGCCGCCTTGGCGGCCGCCCAGTACCGGATGGTCCCGCGCACGCTCACTCACCCCTCACCCGACTATCCTCACCGCAGCGGCACCCACCCGGCGACCTCGGCGCCGGACTCCGTGTCGGCTAGGAGGCGCGACGACCACCCTGCTGCTGCTCACCGACGCCCCCGGGGCGCCGCTGGAGGTGCTGCCCTCCCTCGGGTTGCTCCCCCATCCGGTGCACCCGGCGCCGGCAGCGGTCACCGCGTTGCTGGACGGTCCACCAGCCGACATCGTGATCGTCGACGGCCGGCGAGACCTCGCCCGTGCGCGCGACCTGTGCCGCCTGCTGCGTGCGGCTGGGCTCGGCCTACCCCTTGTCCTCGTACTCACCGAAGGGGGCCTGGCTGCGGTCGACACCGCCTGGCAGGCCGACGAGGTCGTGCTCGACACCGCCGGCCCCGCCGAGGTGGAGGCTCGGCTCCGGCTGGCGGCGGGGCGACGGCGGGGCGCGCGGCGGGAGGCGGGCGACGACGCGCCTCGGGAGATCGGCGGCGGCGACGTGGTGATCGACGAGGCGGCGTACACCGCCCAGGTGCGGGGGCGACAGCTCGACCTCACGTTCAAGGAGTTCGAGCTGCTGAAGTACCTCGCCCAACACCCCGGCCGGGTCTGCACCCGCGGACAACTGCTCCGCGAGGTCTGGGGGCAGGACTACTTCGGCGGCACCCGCACCGTGGATGTTCACGTGCGCCGGTTGCGAGCCAAGCTCGGGCCGGAGCACGCGCTGCTCATCGGGACGGTGCGGCAGGTCGGCTACCGATTCGTGGCCCCGACGCAGGCGGCGGAAAGAGAGGCACCCCGTACGCCGGAAAGTCTCCGTGTTACCGGACCGGTACCAGCCGCCGTACGCCACGAGGAACGCACCCCCGGCTAGCGGCGAAGTAGACCCCTGGACGTCGCACTACATTGCCCGCCATGGCTGTGGGCGGTGAGGCGACGCCATCGCGGCCGGTGGCTCGCACCCAGGTGCGCAGCGAGCTCACCCCCGAGCACATCGCCGCGGTCGACGCGGTGGTCGCCGCGGCCCAGCAGGTGGACGGGGTCAGCCCGCTGTCCGAACACGTGCTGCTGCACCTGCAGGGCGCCGCCGACACCAAGGAGCCGGGCGTACAGCAC
>JBBSMJ010000144.1:0-4462 GCA_038233235.1 Actinomycetes bacterium
GAGCGGGCGCGCCGCGAGAAGCGCACGGCCGGCCAGGTGCTCTCGGAGCTGGCCCGACAGGCGCTGACGGGTCAACACCCCCGGCCTGCGAACCGCCGTACGGAGCGTCACGGATTTCGGCCACTTTCCCACCGGGGCGCCGCCGTCTCCAACGCACTGATCGACCAGCTCCGTGAGGACGAGCCCGAGTGACCCGCGCGTTGCTCGACATCAACGTCCTGCTGGCGCTCCTGGACAGCGATCACGTCGATCACCGCCGCGCTCACGAGTGGCTGGACGACGGGATCGCCGCCGGGTGGGCCTCATGCGCGATCACCCAGAACGGCTTCGTACGGATCATCACCCAGCCCCGTTACCCGAGTCCGGTCTCGCCTGCCGTGGCCATCGACCTCCTCGGCCACGCCTGTGACAGCGGCTATCACGAGTTCTGGCCGTGCGAGGTGAGCCTCCTCGATGATCTTTTGGTGGACCGATCCCGAGTGCATGGACCACGCCAGGTGACTGATGCGTACCTGCTCGCGCTGGCCGTGGCGCACGGCGGGCACTTCGTCACCTTCGACCGCTCGTTGTCCCTCTCGACAGTCAAGGCCGCCACCGACGATCACTTGACGGTCCTCTAGGAAGCAGTGAGCAAGGGCTTCGTGACTGACCCCGCCGCCCCGCCGCCCCGCCGCCTCCCCCCGCCCCGCCGCATCCCCATCCCGGTTCGAGTGAAGGTTCCCTTCACTCGAACCTATTGGATGAAGGGACCCTTCACTCGAACGAGCTGGACCCTTCCGGGTTGACAACCAGGGCCCCGATGAGTTTTTTCCGTACGCCGGTCCACAGGTGCAGTACCCGTCGCGGGAGAATGGCTCTCGCTGAAGGAAGGGATGTAGCGCCATGCAGCAGAAGATCACCCCGAACCTCTGGTTCGACACCGAGGCCGAGGAGGCGGCGAAGTTCTACACCTCGCTGTTCGAGAACTCGCGGATCGGGACTGTCGCCCACTATCCGGAGGGTGGGCCGGGCCCTGCCGGCACGGTGATGACGGTGGAGTTCGAGCTGGCCGGTCAGCGATTCGTCGGCATCAACGGTGGTCCGCAGTTCCCGTTCACCGAGGCCGTCTCCTTTGCGTTCACCTGCGAGACGCAGGAGGAGGTCGACGACTACTGGCAGCGGCTGTCCGAGGGTGGGGAGGAATCACAGTGCGGATGGCTCAAGGACAGGTACGGCGTGTCCTGGCAGGTCGTCCCTGCCGGGATGGAGGACGTCCTCAACGATCCTGACCCGCAGCGCGGTCAGCGCGCGATGCAAGCGATGCTGGGCATGCGAAAGCTCGACATCGCCGAATTGCGCAGGGCAGCCGACGGCGTACCAGCGCCCTGACGCTCGCCTACTGCAGGAGGGAGCAGGTGGTCGAGCGCGACGAGGGTGGGCTGCCGCAGCGTGGGTGGGTGCGCGGCGCTCGACTGGCGGCGCTACCTGCTGCGTACGTCGCCCGCTCGGCCGCCGGGCTCGGACGTCGGCTCGGGGGCCAATCTGCGGATGCGGTGTCGGCACAGATCCAGCAGCGCACCGCCGAGCAGTTGTTCAGCACGCTGGGCCAGCTCAAGGGCGGCGCCATGAAGGCTGGTCAGGCGCTGTCGGCGATGGAGGCGGCGCTGCCCAGCTCCCTTGCGGGGCCCTACTACGAAACTCTTGTTCGCCTGCAGGAAGCGGCACCGCCGATGCCGGCGGCGCTGGTGCGCCAGCTGCTTGACGAGGCCTTTCCGGCGGGCTGGCGGCAGCTCTTCCGAGACTTCGACGACCGCCCGGTCGCGGCAGCGAGCATCGGACAGGTTCACCGTGCCGTGTGGCGGGACGGATCCCCGGTGGCGGTCAAGCTGCAGTACCCGGGTGCTGGACAGGCGTTGGCCGCCGACCTGACAGCGCTGGACCGGCTGGCGCCCCTGCTGCGGGTCGCCGCACCGGGCTTGGACGCGGCGTCGCTGTTCGCGGAGCTGCGCGCCGGACTGGCCGACGAAGTCGACTACCGGCTGGAGGCGGAGAGTCAGAACGCGTTCGCGGACGCCTTCCGCGACGACCCCGATATCTGCGTACCCGAGGTACTGGCGGTCGAGGACCGCATCCTCGTCACGCGCTGGATGGACGGGACGCCGCTGTCCTCAGTCATCGCCGAGGGGAACATCGACGAGCGGAACCGCTGCGGGCTGTTGCTGGTCCGCCTGCTGCTGTCGAGCCCACAGCGAGTCGGTCGGTTGCATGGCGATCCGCACCCCGGCAACTTCCGGCTGCTCCCGGACGGGCGGCTCGGCGTGCTGGACTTTGGCGCCACCGAGCAGTTGCCGAACGGTTGGCCGGCACGGCTGGGACCTCTGCTGCGCTCGGCCCGAGACGAGGATGCAGAAGCTCTGCATGCGATCGCGGTCGCGGCGGGCATCGTGCGCGCCGCCAAGGTCAGCCCCGCCGGGTTGCTCGATCTTGTCAGCCCGTATGCGGAACCGCTGCGGTGCGACGAGTTCCACTTTGCGCGGCCCTGGTTACAGCAGCAGACGAGACGCAGCTCGGATCCGCGTAGTCCCGCGGCCCGCACGCAGCGAAACCTGCGCGTACCACCACGCCACCTACTGCTGATGCGGGTCGCGTCCGGACTGGCCGGCGTGCTGACCTTGCTCGACGCGCATGTCCCCGTCGCCCACGAGGTCCGACGGTGGGTGCCCGGATACTCCTGACCAACAACGGCGGGCATGGCGGGCGGGCGCGGCACCGCATCATGCTCGGGCTGCGTCGGCACGCGGGCGCGTTGGTACGGCGAGAGCGGCCAGCCCCCCGACCGCCACCACCGCGGCGGACACTCCCCACGCCGCCGCGAAGGACACCTCGTCCGCCAGCCAACCGGCAAGTACCGGGCCGGCGACGGCGCCCAGGTCGGACGCCATCTGAAACGCCGCTACCACCGTCCCCCCGCGACCGCGTACGACGTCGCCGACGACTGCGGCCGGTGCCACACCCAGGAACGCCGCGCCGAGTCCGAAGAGCACCATGGCGACGACGTACGGGGCCACCGAGGTCGACAAGGCCAGCAGCGCGAGGCTGGCCGCGGTACCGAAGCTTCCGATGAGCATCGCCGGCCGGCGGCCCACGGTGTCGGTGATCCGCCCAGCGGGCAGCAGGGCCAACGCTTGCGCGGCCGAGCCGGCCACCAGCCCGATACCGGTCCACACCGGGTCCCGGCGCAACCCCTCGACCACGAACAGCGGGATCAGGGAGATCCGCAGACCGAACACCGCCCAACCCAAGCCAAGGTTGGCCACCAGCGCCGCCAGGTAGCTGCGATCGCGCAGTGCCGTGCCCAGCGACGTCCGCTGTGGCTGCCCATCCGGCCCGTCGCCTGCGGTGCCCTCGCCTGCGGTGTCTTCGCCTGCGGTGTCCTCAGCCAGCTCGGTATGCGCCAGGGCGAGCATCGCGATTGCCCCGGCGACGGCGAGCATCGCGGCATAGACGAAGAACGGCAGCCGCAGCGAGATGGTGGTGAGTACGCCGCCTAGCGCCGGACCGCTGACGCCCCCGATGAGGAAGCCGGCCTGGAACATGCCAGTCGCGCGGCCGCGCTGGTCTGGGCCGACCACCCGCAGCAGCAGGCTCACCGCTGCCACGGTGAACATCGCCGAGCCCACTCCGCCAACGCCGCGCAAGAGCAGCAGCTGGGTGTAGGTCTGCGCCAAGCCGGCGAGTGCGCTGCTCACTGCGACGATGCCGATGCCGGCGGCCAGGATCCGGCGCTCGCCGAGCCGGTCCACCAGCCGCCCGCCAGCGAGGGCGAAGACCAGCCGCATGAGGGCGAAGACGGAGATGACCGCGCCGGCTGCGGTCCGGCTCACCCCGAACTCGCGGGCGAAGACCGGGATGGCCGGCGCGACGATCCCGAATCCCACCGCGACAGAGAACGACACCGCCGTGAGCACCCCGACCTCCCGGGGGAGACCGCGCAGGAACCGCACGCCGGTCAGGCCGAACGAGCGCGACTGTGGCCGCGGTGGGAACCCGCGCGAGTACCCCGGCGCTGCCTGAGGTAGTCGCTGACGACGTACGTGCCCAGCTTTTCGGCGTCGGGCGTGAAGACCCGTCCTCCGTTGCGCCGGGCGACCTCGTCGAGGAACGCCACCAGCCGCGGATCCTCGTCGAGGGAGAAGACATTGAGGGTCGCGCCGCGGCGGGTCATCTTGTCGACCTCGGCGAGGGTCAACTCGATGGTTTCCGGCGACGGTGGCCAGTCGAAGTACGGCGTGCCGTCGCGTCGCAGGTGCGCGGTGGGCTCCCCGTCGGTGACGATCAGCACCACCGGGTCGGCCTGCGGGTGGCGGTCGAGGAAGCGGCCAGCAATCAGCAGGGCGTGCTGCAGGTTGGTCCCCTGGACGAGATCCCAGTCCAGCCCGGCCAGCTCGGTGGGCGCCAGCTCGCGGGCGTAGGAGGAGAAGCC
>JBBSMJ010000145.1:0-4462 GCA_038233235.1 Actinomycetes bacterium
GACGTCACCCAGGCGCACCCCCGTCCACGTGGCGGTCGAGGTGGCACCGCCCTGCCAGGGATCCTCTCCGGGGATGTCCCGGACGGCGATCAGCCCCGAGCGCCGGTTGCCCGCGCACTGCAGGGTCGCGGACAGGGTGCGCTCGGCGAAGCGAGCCGCCAGATCGGCCAGCGACAACTCCAGCGGCGTGTGCACCAGGCCGTCCACCACCAGGCGCCAGGCGTCGGGATCGATGTCGGGGACAGGGCCGTGGTTGCGGCTGTAGAAGGTGTCGGTGGCGGTCACCGGCTGCCCGGCCAGGGCGGCCAGGGGCGGCTCGGCGTTGTAGGGGTCGCTCTCGTGCTCGAGCATGTCGGCCCGCTTGCCCCACAAACTCATGGAGTCCCCCCGGCGTCATCACCCCCGTATGAGGTGGTGGTCCACGATCGAGGCCGCGGTACCGACCCCGGCGCCACACTATCCACCCCGGCGGCGCCACGGCCGTGGACGACCAGCGGGTTGGGCAACAAACCGGCGGCCGCACCGCGGCCAGCCGCCGACCGGCCTCACGGCTCCGACCAGCCAGGGCCCACGAGCAGCAACCGCGGTGAGTGCTGCGGATGGCGCATGCTGGACTAGGACCGCGTCGACCAGCAACCCCAGCGCGGTGTGAAACCAGGACACGGAAGTCCGCTCCGCGTGCGGGGTTAGCGAATGGTGGCACGACCCGACGGGTGGCGGCGCTGGAGCACCCGCTGCCCTCGGCGCCGGGCGTGGGCGACGAGGGCCATCCGAAGCGGTGCGCGATCATCACGATGTCGCGGCCGCGACCTCGCCGAGCTAGCTTAGCTACTTCGACCTGAAAAACTCGCTGGGTTGAGATCGGCATGTCGGCGGTGATCGATCCGGGAGGGATCGGGCTCCGCCCTGGCCCGATTAGCTGGCCAGGGTCCCGATCTTGACCAGGTTGTGGGCGAAGACCCCCTGTCCGGTCCAGATCCGTGCTCCTTCAGTGCCGTCCAGGCGGGTGCGATCCCAGCCGTATCCGCGTTTGAGACTGCTGATCCGGCCCTCGCTGCCGGTTCGCCACTTCACGGTCCTGCGGAACGCTGGCCGGTGTTCCTCGGCCTGCCTGGCCTTGCCCGGTTTGCCTTTGCGGGGGATCACCACGTGCCTCACGCCGAGGTCGTGCAGCGCGTCGTCGACGCTCTTCTCACCGTAGCCACGATCGGCGGTGGCCGTCCGCGGCTTGCGGCCGGTGCGCTTGATGATCCGCTCGACGGCCGGTGCGAGCTGCGGTGCGTCGGGCGGGTTGCCCTGCTCCAGGTTGTGATCAAGGACGACGCCGTCCTCGTTGTCGACGACCTGCGCCTTGTAGCCGAACTGGACCGGCTTGCCGAGCTGGCCCTTGGCGATCGGACGGGCGTCCGGGTCGTGCAGGCTGACCCGACGGGTCGCTCCGGCCGGGGTGGTGCCGGCCACTCGCTGCCGGGTCTGGGCCGCCACCCGGCGGGCCACCTCCAGGAGTTCGGTCAGGTCGTTCACGGCCCGGCGCAGCCGGCCGCGCCGACGCCCCGCTGCGGCGTCTTTACCCCCTACTACAGCCAGTGCGTCGGCCTTGGCCTGCGCCCGTCGCAAGGCCCGCCGGGCGTTGCCGAGCAGCTTCTCGGCGTCGCTGGCAGCGCGTTCGGCCAGCTCCGCGAGTTCACCGGTGATCCGCTGCACGGTGGCCTGCGCCTCGTCCCGGCCCTGCGCTGAACGCAGCCGGAGCTTCGCGGCGATGCCGTGTGCCCGCTTGCCCGCCGCCCGGCTGCGGTCCCGCAACCGGGTGCGGGTCGCGCCACCCGCAGCCTGGATCCGCCGGCCGGTGACCGCGATCCGCCGGATCGCCTTGGCCAGCAACCCCGAGTCGGTCGGATATGCCACGTCGGCCGGAACGACCGTGGTGTCCGCCCGCACCCGGTTGGTACGCAGCAGCTTGGCGTCCGCAGCCTTGGCCAGCAGCGCCTCGTTGCAGCCCTGCACCGCCGCCGTGCCGCAGCGGGTCGTCAGCTTCATCAACGTCGTCGGGTGCGGGACCTTGCCATCGATCGGGATCCGGCAGAACCGCCGCCAGGTGATCGAGTCACTGACCTCACTGCACAGGCTCTCGTAGCCCAGCCGGTAGCGGAACTTCAAGAACATCATCCGCAGATAGGTCTCCATCGGCGTCGACGGCCGGCCCACCCGCGGGTCGAAGAACGGCACGAACGGCACGAAGAACGCCGGGTCGTCCAGCAGCGCATCGACCCGGGCGAGCTCCTCGGGCAGCCGCAGCACCTCCGGCGGGAGAACCGCCTCCCACAAACTCACCTCGACTGCTCGTGTCCGCAACATCCGTCACTCCAGAGGCTCGCTCGACCTGCGACCACCCCATGATCTCGTCATTCAGACCAGCAACGACGCTGCCACGCCGAGCGAAACCCTTGTCCTACAAGGGAAGTTGCTTCGACTTTTTCAGGTCGAAGTAGCTAGAAGCGACCGTGACCTCGCGCGCTGACCGCCCCGTCCACCACACACAGGGCGAGCCGGCGACTCGCTTGGTCTTCATCCTGTACCGCGCGACGGTGGCCGGGTTGGACCGCCGCGTGCAGCAACTGCAGTGACGCTTCACTGAGCCCGGCGCGTGGCATCTTCCCTCGCCGTCGGTGACTCGGGCGGCGAAGGCTCGGCGTCAGCGTCGCCAGCCGGCCGCAGCTCGGTCACCGTGGCCGCTTCCGACGCCTGCGCTGCCACGGGCGATGACACGGCCGCCGCAGGCGGGGTGGACGCGGTCGGCGTGCGGGTCAGGCGGCGCTCCACGGCCTCCCGCTCTTCATCCCGCCTTGACCCACTCCGACCTTTCGTTCGCAACCCCGAGCAACCGCGCCCTATCCGATCGAAAACCCCGACCAGTCGTGCCGACGTCACCCCGAGTTCACAAGCCAGTCCCGCCCTACCAGGGACATCGCCGTGCTGTCCTTCGACGGTTGCCCGAGCTGGAAGATCGCCGACGAGCGCCTGCGCGCGATCGCGGCAGACCGCCCCGACATCACCGTGAGACATCACCGGGTCGACACGGTCGAGGAGGCTCATCGGGTGGGCTTCCGCGGGTCGCCGAGCATCCTGGTGGATGGCGTGGACGTGTTCGCCGGGGTGGGCTTGTCCTGCCGGCTCTACCAGACGCCAGACGGCCCGGCCGGGGCCCCGAGCGTGGACCAGCTCAGGGCTGTGATCCCCGATGCGTGAGCGTATCTCGACGGTCGGGGTACCGGGGCGCTCGTGGCTGCTGTCGGGCTGTGCTGCGGGATCCCGGTGCCGCTCTAGGCTCCCTGGGTGCTCTCGCCGGCATCACGTGGGACAGCTGGCTACTGATCGCGTTGGGGCTGGTGACCCTCGCCGTCGGGATCCGGCGACGCCACGCACGCGGGCCCAGATCAGCGCAGCACCGCTTCATGTGCGCGCCACACCACCAAAACCCCCATTCTGTCGCAGACGCGGACCCGGGAAAGGACTCCTGACATGGCCAAGAACTATGACCTGATCGTGATCGGCGCCGGCATGGCCGGTGTGTCGGCCGCCACCAAGTGCGCCGCGCGGGGATGGGACGTCGCGATCGTCGACGTCCTGCCCTACGGCGGCACGTGTGCGCTGCGCGGGTGTGACCCCAAGAAGATCCTGCGCCGTGGCGCCGAGATCATCGACAGCGCACGCCTGATGCGCGGAAAGGGCATCGACGAGGGCGGCCTGTCGATCAACTGGGCCGACCTGATGAAGCACAAGCACGGCTTCACCGACCCGGTCCCGCGCAGCATGGAGGACGACCTCGCCCGCCACGGCGTGCACACCCTGCACGGGCAGGCCCGGTTCACCGGTCGGAATCGCCTGGAGATCGACGGAACCG
This sequence comes from Actinomycetes bacterium, assembly GCA_038233235.1. Classification (GTDB taxonomy): domain Bacteria; phylum Actinomycetota; class Actinomycetes; order JBBSMJ01; family JBBSMJ01; genus JBBSMJ01. The sequence goes on from JBBSMJ010000145.1 coordinate 3,902, forward strand.
CCTACGAGGCGACGCACTTCCTGATTGCCACGGGCGCACGTCCGCGACCCCTGGACGTCCCCGGCCACGAGCACCTCATCGACAGCACCGACTTCCTGGACCTGAAGGCCCTACCGCCCCGCATCCTGTTTGTCGGCGGCGGGTTCATCTCCTTCGAGTTCGCCCACATCGCCGCACGCGCCGGTGCCCGCCCGGTCATCCTCGACCGCGGGCCCCGCCCCCTGAAGGCCTTCGACCCCGACCTCGTCGAGCTCCTGGTGGCCCGAGGCGCCGACTCCGGCGTCGAGGTACAGCGCTCCACGGCCATCACAGGCATCACCAAGACCGGCAGCGGCTACCACGCCAGCCTTGAGCGCTCGGGGCAGACCACGACGGTGGAGTTTGACCTCGTCGTCCACGGCGCAGGCCGTACGCCCGAGCTGGCGAGCCTGGACCTCGACGCAGCAGGCGTCGCGTGGGACGAGCACGGGGTGAGCGTGGCCGGGCACCTCCAGAGCACCACCAACCCCGCGGTCTACGCCGCCGGTGACGCCGCCGACACCCCCGGCATGCCCCTGACCC
>JBBSMJ010000146.1:0-4447 GCA_038233235.1 Actinomycetes bacterium
CCCGGCTTGCAGCGCCGCTAACGTGTGCGGCAACTCGGTGGTGAGGATGCCGGCCCACCCCACGTACCGGCGGGCGCGGGCGGGAGATTCCCGCTTGGCCAACCCCACCTGCGACGCGATGCCCGCGCCTACCCGCTCGGCCGGGACACCGGCGGCGGTCTGTGCGGTCCGCTGGGAGGCGACGAACTCGGTGGTCACCTTCGCCTGCCCCGCCGCCGCCGCAGCCTTGATCTCCTCCAGCAGCCGAATCTGGTCGATCCGCTCCGCGTCGTCCACCCCGGTGTCGAGGCGGCCCAGAGCGCCGAGGAACCTTCGCAGATCCTCCACCGTGGTGGTGACCCCTGGCTCGAACATGTGTTCGGCACTACCATTCCGTCTCCGGTGCGTCCAACCCCAGGAGTGGCACTGTGGAGATCCCATGAAAGCCTGACGTCCTACGCGTAGCCGCTGCCGCCCACCGCTTCACCGATGCGGTGGAGGCGCACCGTGTTGGTCGACCCTGGCGTCCCAGGTGGGCTGCCGGCGACGATCACCACCGGATCACCGCGCTCGCAGCGGCCGAGGTCGAGCAGCGCCGCGTCGACTTGCAGCACCATCTCGTCGGTGTGCGCCACGGACGGGGTGAGAAACGTCTCGACCCCCCACGACAGCGCCAGCTGACTGCGCACCGCCTGCACCGGGGTGAAGGCCAACAGCGGGATGGCCGAGCGGTGCCTAGCCAGCCGTCGGGCCGTGTCCCCGGTCTGGGTGAACGCTACGAGAAAACGGGCGCCGGTGATTCGCCCGACCTCGGCCGCTGCCAACGCAATGGCTCCACCAAAGGTCACCGGTTGTCCGCGCAGCGGGGGCAGACTGTTCAGCGCCGTGGACTCGACGGCGGCGATGATCCGGCCCATGGTCTGCGCGGCGCGCAGCGGGTGGGCGCCGACGCTGGTCTCACCGGAGAGCATCAGCGCATCGGCACCGTCGAGCACCGCGTTGGCGACGTCGGAAGCTTCCGCCCGAGTCGGCCGTGGCGAGCTGATCATGGATTCGAGCATTTGCGTGGCGACGATGACCGGCTTCGCGGCCTCCCGGGCCAGGGCGACCGCCCGCTTCTGCACCATGGGCACCTGTTCGAGCGGCAGCTCGACGCCGAGGTCCCCGCGAGCGACCATCAGCCCGTCGAACGCTTCGACGACCTCGGGCAGGCGGTCGACCGCCTCGGGCTTCTCCAGCTTGGCCAGCACCGGCAGAGTGATGCCCTCCTCTGCCATGACCTGACGAACGCCATCGACATCGTCGGGGCGACGCACAAAGGACAGCGCCACCAGGTCCACCCGAAGTCGCAGCGCCCACCGCAGGTCGTCGACGTCCCGCTCGGACAGGGCGGGGACGCTGACGGGTACGCCGGGCAGATTCATCCCCTTGTGGTCGGAGACCATGCCCCCTTCGATGACCCGGGTGACCACCCGCGGACCGTCGACGGTAACGACCTCCAGGTGGACCCGGCCGTCGTCGAGGAGGATCAGGTCCCCCCCGTGGACGTCGTCGGGAAGGCCGTCGTACGTGGTGGACACCGATCGTCCGTCGCCGGGGACGTCCTCGGTGGTGACCACGAAGTCGTCGCCACGCTCCAGCAGGACAGGCCCTTCGGCGAACCGGCCGAGCCGGATCTTGGGACCTTGCAGGTCGACCAGGACAGCGACGCCGTGTCCGCTGGAGTCGGAGGCCTCCCGTACTAGCCGGTAGGTCTTCTCGTGCTCCTCGCGGGTGCCGTGACTGAGGTTGAGCCGGGCCACATCCATGCCCGCGTCGACGAGGTTCTGTACGTCGTCCGGCCCCGACGTCGCCGGCCCGAGCGTGCAGACGATCTTGGCGCGGCGCTGGCGCAGAGGCATGGAGCGCAGCGTAACGGCGCCCCAGCGTGGTGCCGGGGCGCCGTGACGGCGCTACCTCGGGCTCAGCTGCTGCCGACGCGCTCCACCAGCTCCTGGCAGAAGGCCTTGAGGTCGTCGGGCTTGCGGCTCGTCACCAACACGCCCGGACCGTTGGTGTCGACCACGACCTCCTCGTCGACCCACGTGCCGCCGGCGTTGCGAATGTCGGTCTGCAGGCTCGGCCAGCTGGTCAGCGTGCGACCGCGTAGTACGTCGGCCTCGACGAGAGTCCACGGAGCGTGGCAGATAGCAGCGACCGGCTTGCCCGCGTCCAGGAACGACTTGGCGAAGGCGACGGCCTTCTCCTCCGCGCGGAGCTGGTCGGGGTTCGCGACGCCGCCGGGGAGTACGAGGGCGTCGTACGTCGTCGCGTCAGCGGAGGCGACGGTGTCGTCGACGGGGAACGTGTCGCCCTTGTCGAGGTGGTTGAACGCCTGTACGTCGCCCTCCTCGAGGGAGACGAGCTTGGGTGTCCCGCCGGCAGCTTCCACCGCTTTCCACGGCTCGGTCAGCTCGACTTGCTCGATGCCTTCCCCGGCGACGAGAAACGCAACGGTCTTGCCCTGCAACTGGGTGCCCATGGGTCAGCGCCCTTCCGGAATGGAGGTCGATGTGATTGTCGACAGCCTGCCCGCCTCGGCGACGGCGAAAACCGATCTACTCAGCCGACACCGAGCCCCACCACGGTGCCCAGCAGGTAGGTGATAGCGGCGGCTACGCCGCCGAGGACGAGCTGGCGGGTGCCGCTGTACAGCCACGACCGTGACGTCACGGTGGACACGGCCGCACCGGTGAGAAAGAGGCCGAGCAGCGCGACGATCAGGGCTGGCACAAGAGACGTGGCGCCGAGCAGATAGGGCAGCACCGGCACTGCTGCCCCCACGGCAAAGGAGAGGAACGAGGAGACGGCGGCGACGTACGGGGACGGCAGGTCGCGCGGGTCGAGGCCGAGCTCCTCCCGTACGTGGATCTCCAACGCTTGATCGGGGTCGCGAGACAGTTGGCGGGCCACCTCTTGGGCGAGACCCGGCTCGACACCGCGTTCGACGTACAGCTGGGCCAGCTCGTTTCGCTCGGCGTCCGGGCGGCGGCGCAGCTCCTCACGCTCGATCGCGATCTCCGCCCTGGCCAGCTCCCCTTGGGAGGCGACGGAGGTGTACTCCCCCGCGGCCATGGAGAAGGCGCCGGCGGTGAGACCTGCGAGCCCGGCCAGGATGACGATCGAGCTGTTCCCCGACCCGGCGGCGACACCGGCGATCAGCGCAAAGTTGGACACTAGGCCGTCCATCGCCCCGAACACGGCAGGGCGCAGCCACCCGCCGGTGACGTCGCGGTGCGCGTGATGGATCTCCGCTCCGGGTACGGGCGCCGGCTCCGGCGCGGGCGTCACGCCCCGGTCGAACGCCGGGGTGCTCACGTGGTGACCTCCGCGTCCTGCTCCGGCTCCGATTCCGATTCGGGTCGCGAGTCCGAGTCCAAGTCCGAGTCCGCGAACGTCTCGCGGCCAGGTCGCAGCCGGGCGGAGATCCCCAGGTAGGCCAGCGCGCCGCAGAAGACGATGATGCTCGTCCACACGTTCAGCCGCAGCCCGAGAACCAGCGGCGCCGGGTCGATTCGCAGCGCCTCGATCCACAACCTTCCGAGGGTGTAGCCCGCGACGTAGAGAGCGAAGGCGCGGCCATGACCGAGCCGGAAGCGCCGATCGGCCCAGATCACCAACGCGGCGACGCCCAGCGCCCACAGCGACTCGTAGAGGAAGGTCGGATGGTACGTCGCCACGTCCTCCATGCCGGGCAGGCGGTGCGCCGGGTCGATCTCCAACGCCCACGGGAGGGTGGTCGGTCCGCCGTACAGCTCCTGGTTGAACCAGTTGCCCCAGCGGCCGATGGCCTGGGCGATGACGATCCCCGGAGCGGCGGCGTCGGCGAAGATCGGAAGCGGCACGCCGCGCAACCGACACCCGATCCAGGCACCTACGGCACCCAGTGCGATGGCCCCCCAGATGCCGAGCCCGCCCTCCCAGACGTAGAGCGCGGAGACCGGGTCGCCGTCGGGGCCGAAGTAACGGTCCCAACTGGTCAGCACGTGGTAGAGCCGGCCCCCGACGAGCCCGAACGGCACCGCCCAGGTTGCGACATCGCCGGTGACCCCGCGGGGCCCGCCGCGGGCGACCCAGCGACGCTCGGTGATGAGCACCGCGGCGACGATGCCGAGGATGATGCACAGGGCGTAGGCCCGCAGCGGCAGCGGTCCGAGCTGCCAGACTCCCTGCGCGGGGCTGGGTATCGAGGCGAGGTTCATCGACTGCGACGCTACCGCGCCGGTGACTCGGTCGCGCCCGCCCCTTGGGCCGTACGGGTGAGCAGGCCGAGGTCGTGGCGCAGGTCGGCGACCGGCGTACCCGGCGTCCACAGCACCAGCGACCGCTCGTCCGGCCCGAATGCTGTCACCTGCGTCCCGTGGCCCACCTCGTAACCGCCGCCGGGCAGCTTCTCCTTCCCGGTCAGAGCTACCCCGAGCTCGGCGGC
>JBBSMJ010000147.1:0-4447 GCA_038233235.1 Actinomycetes bacterium
CAGGCTACCTCCGGACTGTTGCTCGGCAGCGCCCACGATGGCAGTTGAGACGAGCCTGCAAAGCCTCCGTGCTCAATCTGTGGACGGCTGGGTCGCGGAGCGGGAGGGCGGTGGCTGTGCCGCCGGCCCAACGAGCCACAGCGTTCCCAGCGGTGGTAGCCGCAGCGTCGCCGAGGCCGCGAGACCGTGCCATGGTTCGGCCTCGGCCGCCACGGCGCCGAGGTTGCCGACGCCGCTCCCGCTGTAGACGTCGGCGTCAGTGTTGACCGTCTCCACCCACTCACCGGGATGCGGTAGGCCGAGCTGGTACCCCTCGTGGGGTACGGCCGCGAAGTTTGCTACGCAGGCGAGCACCGAGCCGTCCACGCCGCGCCGCAGGAACGAGAAGACGTTGTTGGCGGCATCGTTGGCGTCGATCCAGGAGAATCCGCTGGGGTCGGTGTCGCGGCTCCACAGCGCCGGACTGTCGACGTACGTCCGGTTGAGGTCACCGACCAACCGCTGTACGCCACGGTGCTCAGGATGGTCCAGCAACCACCAGTCAAGGCTGCGGGAGTCCGCCCACTCGGTTTCCTGCGCAAGCTCGCAGCCCATGAAGAGCAACTGTTTGCCGGGGTGGGCCCACATGAACGCGAGGTAGGCGCGCAGGTTGGCCAGCCGCTGCCAACGGTCCCCCGGCATCTTGCGCAGCAGCGAGCCCTTGCCGTGCACCACCTCGTCGTGGGAGATCGGCAGCAGGTAGTTCTCCGAGTAGGCGTACATCATGGAGAACGTCAGCTGGTGATGGTGGTACTGCCGGTGGACCGGCGCCCGCGACATGTAGTCCAAGGAGTCGTGCATCCAGCCCATGTTCCATTTGAAGCCGAAGCCCAGACCGCCCAAATGCGTCGGACGGGTGACGCCCGGCCAGGCAGTGGACTCTTCCGCGATGGTCATGATGCCGGGGACACGCCGGTACGCCGTGGCGTTCATCTCCTGTAGAAAGGCGACAGCCTCGAGGTTCTCGCGACCGCCGTAGCGGTTCGGTAGCCACTGGCCCTCTTCGCGGGAGTAGTCGAGGTAGAGCATGGACGCCACCGCATCGACCCGCAGCCCGTCGATGTGGAACTCCTCGAGCCAGTACAGGGCGTTGGCAACGAGGAAGTTGCGCACCTCTCGGCGACCGAAGTCGAAGACGTAGGTGCCCCAGTCGGGTTGCTCACCACGTCGTGGATCCGGGTGCTCGTAGAGAGCGGTGCCGTCGAAGCGGGCCAGCGCCCAGGCATCTTTCGGAAAGTGCCCCGGCACCCAGTCCATCAAGATCCCGATGCCGGCCTGGTGCAGCCGATCGATGAGTATGCGCAAGTCATCGGGCGAGCCAAATCGTGACGTGGGCGCAAAATAGGACGTGACCTGGTAGCCCCAGGAGCCGCCGTAGGGGTGCTCCGACACCGGAAGCAGCTCGACGTGGGTGAAGCCCATCTGCTGCACGTACGCCACGAGCTCCTCGGCCAGCTCGCGGTAGCCCAACCCCTGCCGCCACGAACCGAGATGCACCTCGTAGACGCTCATCGGCTGCGTCACCCAGTCCCGCTGCGCACGCGCGCTCATCCATTCCTCGTCACCCCACTCATGGCGCGGGGTGAAGACCAGCGACGCGGTGTCGGGGGGTACCTCGGTGGCGAAGGCAACAGGATCGGCTTTCAGCCGCCACCGCCCGTCCCGGCCGAGGACGGCGTACTTGTATCGCGTGCCGTCACCCACGTGGGGCACGAACAGCTCCCACACCCCACTCGAGCCCATGGCCCGCATGGGGAAAGCCCGGCCGTCCCAGTTGTTGAAGTCGCCAACGACGCGCACGCCTTGGGCGCGCGGGGCCCACACCGCGAAAGACGTGCCGGCTACCCGCCCGCTGGCTGTGTCGTAGCTGCGCACGTGAGAGCCGAGGATGCGCCACAGGTCCTCGTGCCTGCCCTCGTTGAGCAGGTGCAGGTCGATCTCGCCGAGGGTGGGCCAGAACCGGTACGGGTCGTCGGCCTGCACGGTGCCGGTGGGGTAGGTCACCTCCAGCCGGTAGTCGGGTATCACCTGCCCGGGAAGCGTGCCGGTGAAGATGCCTTCGTGCTCACGGCTCAGCTCGAATCGCTCGTCGCCGCTCACTACGGTCACCGACGTCGCCCACGGGCGCAGCGTGCGTACGGTGACGCCTCCGACGCCACTCGACCCGATGTGCGCCCCCAGCACGGCGTGCGGGTCGCGATGACTGCCGCGGACCAAGCGGTCCAGCTCACTCGTGGAGACGGCGGTGGCGGTTACGTTCTCGGCGGCGGCGCTAGTGTCGTCGCTCACCTGCTGCCTCCCATGATGGTGTTCGCTCAGCTCGCCGGGCGGACCAGCCGGTCCACCGCGGAGAGCGGGATGGGGAGCCAGGCGGGGCGAAGCCGCGACTCGTAGACGACTTCGTAGACCGCCTTGTCCAACTCGAAGGCACGCAGCAGCAACGTGTCCTCCCGCGGGTCCCGGCCGCTGGAACGCGCGTACCCGTCGCAGAAGGCTGCAGTGTTTCGCTCCACCCACTCCTCCGCGCGGTACTCCAGCTGCGAGTCGTGACTGCCCTCGACGAGCTGCTGCCTGGCGGCGTAGTCGTAGGAGCGCAGCATCCCCGCGACGTCGCGCAGCGGGCTCGACAGCGCGCGCCGCTCCTCCAGCGGCCGGGCGGGCTCACCTTCGAAGTCCAGCAGGACCCAACCCCTGTCGGTACGCATCACCTGACCGAGGTGAAAGTCGCCGTGCACCCGCTGCACGGCCACCTTCAGGTCCGCCGCGGCCAGCGTCGAGTAGGTGGCTGACAGCTCCTTCGCGTAGGGCCCGAGCTCGGGTACGGCGGCTACCGCGCGGTCCAGCCGCTGCTGCATCCTCGCGGCGGTGGCAGCGAGAACATGCCCACCGGCGGTGCCGGTGGGCATGTTCGCTGCCAGCGCGCGGTGCACCTCGGCGGTGGCCACACCCAGCCGCCCCGATTCGGCGGCGAAGTCGCCCCCGACCTCGTCGGCGTGCAAATCGGCCTCAGCGAATAGGTCGCGCACGCTGGTCCGCGCCAGCTGCCAGCCATCGGTGGCGGAGGGAAGGAACTGCTGCAGCATCGCCAAGCTGCCCTGAACGCTGTCCGCGCCGACCGGATCGATCCACCAGCCTTCGACCCAGCCCAGCAGTGGAGCGACGAACTCGCTGCCTGCTTCGGAAAGTACGGCGTGCACCTCGATGTCAGGGTTGATGCCCGGAGAGATCTGCCGAAAGACCTTGAGGATGGCGGCGTCACCGAAGACCAACGACGTGTTGCTCTGCTCCGCGCCGATGACGATGCTGTGCTCGTCGATCGGCGGATCGTGGGCGACCGACTCCCGGTGGAACACCACCGAGCCGAGGTCGACATCGGCAGCGATGTTGCGCAGCCAGGTCCCGGTGACCTCCTTGTCGTGCAGGGCGTCGTAGACGGCGACGTCGCACTCGGCTCGCTCGTCGTACTCCCACCCGAGGAGCACGTGCTCCAACTGTTGCGCTGCTTCGGCGCGGCGGACCAGCGGGAGCTGGTAGGTCTCCTCGTCCCCTTCCGCGTACCTGACGGTCACCAACTCGATCCGCACCGACGGCAAGTCCTCGCGCAGCCAGGCCAGCGGCTGCACCTTGGTGACGATCCACTGACGTCCCTTGCCGGCGAACCACCGCTGCCGGCCGAGGAAGTCGCGCAGGTCCTCCGGGCGCATCAGCCGTGCTCTTCTCTGGCTAGGCGGAACCAGTAGAACCCGTGTCCAGCCACGGTGAGCAGGTAGGGCAGCTCACCGATGAGCGGGAACGACACACCACCGAACAGCTCCACTGGCTGGAATCCCTCGTAGTGGCGCAGGTCGAGTTCCACCGGTTGCGCGAAGCGGGAGAGGTTGTTGACGCACATGACGGTGTCGCCGTCGAACTCGCGGACGAAGGTGAGCACACAGGGGTTGCTGCCGCCCAGCTCGTGGAAACCCCCCAGGCTGAAAGCCGGATGATCGCGGCGGATCGCAATCATCCGCCGGGTCCAGTGCAACAGCGAGGTGGTGCTGCGCAGCTGAGCTTCGACGTTGGTGACCTGGAAGCCGTAGACCGGGTCCATGATGACCGGCAGGTAGAGGCGTTGCGGGTCGCAGGTGGAGAAGCCGGCGTTGCGGTCCGGCGTCCACTGCATGGGCGTGCGTACTCCGTCGCGGTCACCCAGCCAGATGTTGTCGCCCATGCCGATCTCGTCGCCGTAATACAGGACCGGCGAGCCGGGCAGCGACAGCAGCAGCGCGGTAAAGAGCTCCATCTGGGCGCGACTGTTGCCGAGCAGTGGCGCGAGACGCCGGCGGATTCCGATGTTCGCCTTCATCCGCGGGTCTTGCGCGTACTCGGCGTACATGTAGTCGCGCTCTTCGTCAGTGACCATCTCGAG
>JBBSMJ010000148.1:0-4441 GCA_038233235.1 Actinomycetes bacterium
GGCAGTCCCGGGACCGATCAGTTGGAAGGCGGTGGCGTAGTCCAGTGGCTGGCGGTAGAGCCGCACCGCCCACTCCGGGTGTCGGCCGAGATAGGGCAGCAGGCAGCCGCCGTCGACCACGCCGGGCCCGTTGAGCGCGGCGACGAGCCCTCCAGCGAGCTGATACTCGCGAATCGACGCGCGCACCCTTCCGGCGTACCCGGAGCCTTCCCCGCACGAGGCGGAGTTGAAGGGCCCCCGCACGGTCGGGTGCCCGGTGTACAGCGAGGTCGTCCAGCGATAGCTGGAGGTGAGGGTCGACCCCGCCGGCGTGGCCCGCCCGAGCACCTCCATGTACGGCGCGCCGCGCGGTGTGGAGCTGTCCTGTCCGGGGCCGAAGAGGTAGTTGCGCTCGAACTGGACGAGCAGGGCCGGCGTCACCGCGGCGAGCACCAAGGCGCCGGCCGCCACGGTCGACATTCCGTCCGGTGCGTACCAGTGCGCGCGGCGCAGCCCGCCTAAGCGACCGCTCAGCCGACGGACCGCGGCAGCGAGCAGCCGGGAGAGCGCACCGGCACCGACGACGTACCACGCCAGCACCAGCGGCAAGATCAGCACCACCCGGCGCTCGTTGACGAAGGGGTAGGCCAGCGACTGGAGCAGGTACAGCGGGACGACGAGCAGGGTCAGGTCGGGGCGTCGACGTTGCCAGGCGACGAACCCGAGCAGCACCAGCGGCGCCACTGACCAGCGGAGCAGGTCGAGCGCCCCCAGCAGCGGTGAACCGACCATGGTCAGCGGCAGGGTTTCGGTGGGCACCACCGAGTCGGGAAGCGCCGCGCGGAGGAAGGTGAGCGTGGCATCGGGCAGCACGGTGAACAGCCGCCCCACCGGATCGCCTTCGTACTCGGAGAAGTCGTCCGCGTAGCGCGTGCCCAGCGCGGATTCACCGGTCACCACCCTCAGGATCATCGGCGGCAGCACGGCCAGCCCACCTGCGACCGCCATCAGCACCGCCCTGGCCCACTCGCGACGCAGCAGCAACCACCCGACGACGCCGGGTACGACGACGATGGCCGCGGACTTGAGCAGCGGCAGGGCCATCATCGCGCCCGCCGCCACCAGCCCCCAACCGGTCACCACCGGCCGCTGCTCCGCCCACCGGTGCGCCGCGATGAGCAGCATCAGCAACGCGACGAGGAGGGGAGCCTCGGCCATGACCATGGTCGCGTACGTGCCGGCGACAGGGTTGAGCGCGAGGAGCGCCAACACGGTCAGCCGGAGCACATCGGACACGCGACGCAGCCCCAACCAGTGCCAGGTCAGCGGGAACAGTGCCAGGTAGGCGACCAGGGAGAGCAGGCGCAGCGGGAGAATCTCCCCGGGAAAGAGCGCGACGAGCGGCGCGATCAGGGCCGGGTAGCCGGGCGGCACGAAGGTGTCCACCGGGGCGCCGGGTTGCGAGGTGTCGACGAACCCCATGCCGTTGGCCAGCGCGGTCGCTAGCGCGATGTAGTGCCCGTCGTCGTCGAAGGAACCGGCGGTGTAGTGCGGCGCGACGGCGGCCGCGTGCACGGCCCCGAGCACGGTGACCGCGACGAGCCCGACGAGCGGGAGGCGCGTACGGCGGCTGCCTGCGGACGCGTCGTCTCGTGGGGTCGTGGTGGGCCGGGCGACGACGGGGGACGTCATCGTCGCGCGGGCACCGTCACGCCGCCTCGACGCGGCCGGCCGTCCGGGGGATGACCGGGGCGTCCCGGCCGGTACCTGCGGCGGGGCGGGCACCCTCGTGGTAGTCCTGCTCGACGTTGACCGTCCACACATCGTGACTGGTCCCGAGGGCGATGTTCTCGGCAGTGAGCATCGCCGTGAACATCGAGTGGTCCTGGTTGTTGTACTTGTGCATGCCGTTGCGCCCGACCGGGTGGACATCGGGTGCCTCTGCGGCGAGCCACTCCCGGATCACGTCTACATTGGCCTTGTAGTGCTCGTCGTAGACCGGGTAGGCCTTCGGCATGCGTACGACGTAGCCGGCCTGCACCGCCTCCGCGGGGGCGAGGCCGGTGGCAGCGATCTCCCGGGTGGCCAACGCGATCAGGTCGTCGTCCGGGCTCGACCACAGCCGGTCGCCCTCGTTGACGAAGTACTCCAAGCCGAGGCAAGTGCGCCCGTCCTTGACGAGGTAGGGCGACCAGGAGCCGAAGTTCTGCACCCGGCCGACGTGGACGCCCGGTGTGTGCACGTAGATCCAGTTGTCCGGGAAGCCTTCGCTCTCCGGCACAACTAGCGCGACGGTCAGGAAGTCGCGGTAGCGCAGATCATCGGCTGCGGCCCGCACGACGTCGGGGGCCGATGGGTCCATGACGCGAATCAGCTGGGACAGCGGCATCGACGACACCACGTCGGTGCACTCGTGGCGTACGCGCTCGCCGTCCTGCTCGACGGTGACGGCGACGACTCGGCCCACTTCGCGGTGTACGGCGACGACCGGCGTACGGAAGGCCACCCGGCCGGCCTTCTTCTCGACCAGCTCGGTGGCGCGCTCCCACATCATGCCGGGGCCGTACTTGGGGTACTGGAACTGCTCGATCAGCGTGGTGATGTCCTTCTGGTTGCGCTTGGGCAGCAGCGCGTTGGTGACCGCCGAGCGCAAGGACAGGTTCTTGATCCGCTGCGCCGCCCAGTCGGCCTGGATCGCAGTGGCCGGCACACCCCACAGCTTCTCGGTGTAGGTCTTGAAGAACATGCGGTAGAGCCGGTAGCCGAACCGGGCGGCGACCCAGCCCTCGAACGTGCTCTGGTCCTTGGGCGGGCGGATGCGCGCCCAACCGTAGGAAAGCATGCAGCGCACGGCTTCCACGATGCCCAGGTTGCGCAGCGCGTTGACCGGCTTGAGCGGGTAGTCGAACAGCTTGCCGTTGTAGAGAATTCGGCTCATCCGCGGGCGCAACAGGAACTCGTCGTCGTCGAGGATCTCGTGCCACAGCGCCTCCACCGCGGATACCTTGGTGAAGAAGCGGTGGCCGCCGATGTCGAAGCGCCACCCGTCGCGCTCGACGGTCTGGCTGATCCCGCCGACCGCGTCGGAGGCCTCGAAGACGGTGGCCGGCACCCCGGCCTTGGCCAACTGGTAGGCAGCGGTGAGCCCGGCCGGCCCCGCTCCGATGACCGCGACGGAGCGCTCCGGCTGCGACGTCATGACGTGCTGTCCCCTTCACCCTGCTGTTGGTGACTCGTCGCTCGCCGGCGACCCGGCTCCCCAGGCGAACGCCTCGGAGGCACCGGGCGGTTCCCGGACCTGCTGGCATTGAAGCAAGCGGACCGGCGGGTGGCTAATCGCCACCCCGAATGAGTAGCCGAGGTGCTCAGGAGGGGCGCACCATCGGGAAGAGGATCGTCTCGCGAATGTTGACACCGGTCAGCACCATGATCAACCGGTCGACGCCGACGCCCAACCCACCGAGCGGCGGCATGCCGTGCTCGAGGGCGACGAGGAAGTCCTCGTCGAGTTGCATCGCCTCCGGGTCCCCGCCGGCCGCCCGCAGCGACTGCTCGGTCAGCCGGGCACGCTGCTCGACCGGATCGGCCAGCTCGGAATAGGCGGGGGCCAGCTCCATGCCGAGGACGACGAGGTCCCACGCCTCCGCCAGCCGCGGGTCGTCCCGGTGCTGGCGGGCCAGCGGACGCACCTCCAGCGGGAAGTCCCGGACGTAGGTCGGCTCCGCGAGGGTGTGCTCGACGAGCTTCTCGTACAGCTCCAGCACGATGTCGCCCGCGCCCCACACGTCCTGCAGCGACACGCTCGCCCGGTCGGCGAGCTTGCGCAGCGCGCCGGCCGGGGTGTCCGGCGTGACCTCCTCGCCGAGCGCGGCGGACACCGCCGCGTGCACGGTGACGGTCCGCCAGGGCGCGGCGAGGTCGATCTCGCGACCCGTCGAGTCGCGTACGACGGTCGATCCCACCTCTTGCGCCGCGTCGATCACCAGCTCCCGGGTGAGTGCGGCCATGGTGTCGTAGTCGCCGTACGCCTCGTAGGCCTCGAGCATCGTGAACTCGGGGCTGTGCGTGGAGTCGACCCCCTCGTTGCGGTAGTTGCGGCCGATCTCGTAGACGCGTTCCACCCCGCCGACGAGGAGCCGCTTGAGGTAGAGCTCCATGGCGATGCGCAGGTACAGGTCCGTGCCGAAGGCGTTGAGATGGGTGCGGAACGGTCGGGCCGTCGCACCGCCGTGCAGCGGCTGCAGCGACGGGGTCTCCACCTCGGTGTAACCGTGCCGGTCGAGGGTGGCGCGCAGGGAGCGCAGCACGATCGCCCGGGCGCGGACGAGGTCGCGGGCGGACGGGTTGACGACAAGGTCGAGGTAGCGCTGGCGTACCCGCAGCTCGGGGTCGGTGAGGCCGTGGTGCTTCTCCGGCAGCGGCCGCAGCGCCTTGGCGGTGAGCGCCCAGGTGTCGGCGAGCA
>JBBSMJ010000149.1:0-4436 GCA_038233235.1 Actinomycetes bacterium
GGCGCCCAGCTCGTCACCCGCCACCAGGACGCCGAAGATCCCGGCGAACACCGGCTCCATCGTCATGACGACCGCCGCCCGCGTCGCGGACAGGCGCGCCTGCGCCCACGTCTGCGCGACGAACGCCACCGCGGTCGCGAAAACAGCGGTCACCAGCACGGCGATCCAGGTCAGCAGATCCGGCGGAACGGTCAGCCCGCCCGGAGCGGCGATGAGCGCGCAGGCGAGCGCTACCGTCGCCAGCTGGACGACGGCCAGCGCATAGGAGTCGCGCCGCGGCGCCCATTCGCCGAGCCCGACGATGTGTACGGCGAAGAGCAGCGCACACAGCAGCGTCAGCGTCTCCCCGAAACCGAGAGCGAATCCGCGCAGCGACAGCACCCCCAACCCCACGGTCGCCAGCCCGACACCGAACCAGGCGGCCGGACCCGCCGGCCGGCGCAGCACCACGGCGGCAACGACCGGGGTGAACACCACGAACATGCCGGTGATGAAGCCGGACACGGTGGGGGAGGTGTATTGCAGCCCGGCGGTCTGCGCGACGTACCCCGCGCCGAGAGCCAGCCCGAGCAGCGCGCCGGCACGCCACCCGGACGAGTCCAACCGCGCCGTCGCCCGCGGCCGCAGCGCCACCATGACCACCGCGGCGAGCCCGAAGCGGAGGGTGAGGAAGTCCATGACGGGCATCCGGGCGACCGCGTCCTTGACGAGGACGAACGTCGACCCCCAGACGGCGGTGACCGCGACGAGCGCCAGCGTGGCCGCCGTCGCCGGGGACAGCCGGCGCACCCACTCGACCGGCGGAGACGTTCTCACCGCCGCAAGGATTCGCGCGCTCAAAAGACCGAAAGCTGGACGCCGCTGCCCTTGGGCCGCAGAGCACCTTCTGCCGGGATCTGCGCGAGCACCTGATCCGGTCCCCCGGGCAGGGAAAGCACGGACACCTCGAACCCGGCCTTCTCCAGCAGCTGCTGCGCCTGGCCAACATCCAGCCCGACCACCGACGGGACGGGGAACAGCTTCGGCCCGCGTGAAACCACCAGGCGCACCGTCGAGCCTGGAGGGGCCTTTCCCTCGGCGGGACGCTGCCTGGCCACGATGTCGGCAGGGACCTTGTCGTCATAACGGTTCTTGCGGGTCACCTCGAAGCCCAGACCGGTGAGTTGCTCGACGGCGACGGCGGCTGGCTTGCCGCGCAGGTCCGGAACGTCGATCGGGAGGGGTCCGCGGCTCACCACGGGCGTGACCGCCTCATTCGGTGGCAGCTGCGCGCCCACCGCCGGTTCGGTGCGGATCACCAGCCCACGGTCCACGGATGCGCTGTACTCCCGAGTGGGCTCGGCTGCCGTCAGCCGCTCTCGCTCCAGCGTGGCGCGGGCCTCGTCGAGTGTCTGCCCGACGACCGGAGGTACGGCGTAGCGCTCGGGGCCGCGGGACAGGTGCAGGGTCACCGTGCCACCGCGTAGGACCCGCGCACCGGGAGGCGGCTGGCTGTCGAGCACCTGACCTTGCGCCACCACCTCGCTGTACCGCTGCTCGCCCACGACAGTCTCCAGCCCCTGCTGGCGAAGCGACTCCGCGGCCTGCGCCTGGGTCATGCGCAGCACCGGTGGCGTAGTGGTGAAACGACCGGTGTCCAGCCACCAGACGCCGGTGCCGATCCCCGCGGCCAGCAGCAGCACGGTGAGCACGGCCAGCGCCGTACGCCAGCGGCGGCGACGCGGTGGCGGGGTGTCGATCGGGCCGGTCTCGGCAACTGCGTACGCCGTCGCGCCCGCCGGTACGACGAGCGTGTCGGACGCCTCGGCGCGCGCGAGCGGGGTGCCGCCGACATCGAGCTCACGATCCTTCAGGCTGGCCCGTACCTGCTCCAGCTCGGCCCGCAGCGCCCGGGCGTCCGCGGGCCGTAGGTCCGGATCGCGTGCGGTGGCCCGGCGGACGAGGTCGTCGATGCGGCGAGAGAGGCGCGGGACCCGGGACGACGGCGGGGGCACGTCGTCGTGCACGTGCTTGTAGGCGACTGCGAGCGGTGTCTCCCCGGTGTGCGGCGGGGCGCCGGTGAGCATCTCGAACAGCAGGATTCCGGTCGCGTAGACGTCGGAGCGCGGATCGGCGATTCCGCGGTCCACCTGCTCCGGCGACAGGTAGGCGACGGTGCCGACGAGCACACTGCGGGTGGTGGCGTTGCCGGGGGAGGTCATCGCCCGGGCGAGCCCGAAGTCGGCGACCTTGACCCGGCCGTCGTCAGCCATCAGCACGTTTTCCGGTTTGACGTCGCGGTGGACGATGCCGGCGTGGTGAGCGGCGCCGAGCGCCGCCAGCACCGGCTCCAGCACAGTGAACGCCTCCCGCGGGGTGAGCCGGCCGCGTTCGCGGAGCACGTCGCGCAGGGTGCGGCCTTCGACGTACTCCATGGCGAGGTAGACGACGCTCCGATCGCCGCTCCCGTCGCCGCCCTGGTCGCTGCCCTGGTCGTAGACGGCTACCACGTTGGGGTGTGACAGCCGCGCCGCCGACCGGGCTTCGCGGATGAAGCGCGCGACGAAGTCGTCGTCGTCGGCGAGCGTCGGGTTCATGACCTTGAGGGCGACCGGACGCTCGAGGCGGGTGTCGAGCGCCTCGTAGACGGTGCCCATGCCACCCCTGGCCAGCCGGGCGCCCACGCGGTAGCGGCCGTCGAGCAGTTGCCCGGCGAGCGGGTCACGCACGGTCGCGCCCACGACCGGGAAGTCTACGGGCGGACCCGCGCCGAACCGGGGAGGCGAGCGCCCGATCCGCCTACTTCACCGTCTCGTTGCCGACCGAGATGATGCGCGCGATCGAGGGAACGCCCTTGCTGTCGAGCAGGAACAGCATGTACTGCCCGGGCGGGGCGATGGTGCCCTCCGCGGGGCTGGTCACGGTGACCTCCGACTCACCGCGGGAGAAGTCGAGGGTGACCAGCCGGGTGTTCATGTCGAAGCTGTGCGTCGTGGCACCGAGGCGGATCAGCCGTACGTCCTCGACGTCGGCCGCGTCCGGAGTTGCCACCGGGAACTGTTCGCCGTAGGCCACCGTGGCGGGGACCGACGCGATCTCCGGGCGGGCGCCGCGGAAGAGATACGGCGGGGAGAAGATCTGCGCGTTGTACTGGTTCTCCGCCGCGCCGTTCCCGGTGCCGGCGACGAGCACCCTGCCGTCGGGCAGCAGTACCGCCGTCGAGTGGTAGCCGCGCGGAACCTTCATGGCGCTCAGCGTCGTCCAGCTGTCGGCGGCCGGGTCGTAGACCTCCGCCACGCGTACGCCGATCTCGGTGATCGGGGACCCGTTGTAGCCCTCCCGCTGGCCGCCGGTCACCAGGATGGTCTTGTCCGGCAGCGGGGTGGCGTTGTGGTGCCGACGCGGGTTGGCCATCGGTGCCACCCGCCGCCACTGCGGATCCTTGTCGTTCAAGTCGACGACCTCGGCGTCGGCGGCGGCCTTGAAGATGCCGATCTCGCCGACGTTCCCGCCGCCGACGGTGAGCACCGTGCCGTCGTACATGACGGTCGGCACGGTCTTGATGTTGTCCTGGCGCTGGAAGTCGTTGTACGGGCCCTTTCGGAAACGGCCGGTGGCGGTGTCGAGGAAGAGCGTCTGCGGGCGGGGGCCGGCGTAGAAGGCTTCACCGCTGGGCGCGAGCAGCATCCCCGGGTAGAGCGACATCTTGCGTTTGGCGATGTAGCGCCACCCGCCGGTGGTCTTCCAGACCTGGATGTCCTCGTTGGTCACCCCGGAGTCGTCGTTGCCACCGACGGTGAGCGTCTCGCCGTTGGCCAGGGCGATCGTGGTGGGATACCAGCGGCCCTCCTTCATGTCCTTGACGCGAGTCCAGCTGTTGTCGCGGTACTCGAAGATGTTGGTGTGTGGTAGGCCGCGCGGATGCGGGATGTCGCGGATGCTCTGCCCGCCGGTCACCAGCAGCCGGCCGTCGGCGAGGAAGGCCTGCCCGCCGGCGAAGACGTTGGTGGTCCGGTTGGTCACGTCGGTGAAGTTCTTGGTGGCCGGGTTCCAGACCGCTGCCTTGGCGAAGCCGAGGATCTCGCCGCGGCGCTTGTCGTACGCCGACTCGCCCTCCCCCCAAGAGATCACCTTCCCGTTGGGCAGGAGGGCGGCGTTGGCCGCGATCACCGGCCACTTCAGCACCCGCGACCAGCTGCCGACCCGAGCGGCTTTCGAATCGCTGCGGCCGCTGAGGTCGACCTGACCGCGGGGCACCGGGGGAGGGGTAGCCGCCGGACCGGTGCTGGGCTCCGGTGCGGTCGGTGCCGTCGACGGCGTCCCGGTCGTGCCTGTCGTGCCGCTCGGCGTCGGGGAACGCGGGGTGGCGGGGGGCGCCGCCGACGCCGTCGGGGAGCCGATGGACGGGGGCGCCGCCACTGGCGGCGACGTCTCGCCCGCGCTGCAGCCAGCGACCA
>JBBSMJ010000150.1:0-4435 GCA_038233235.1 Actinomycetes bacterium
ACGTCGAGCGATCCCACCGTAGCGGAGCCGCTCTTGGGAAAGGCGTTACCTCGTCTGTCGCCTAGGCTCACCATGTAGGGCGGAGCACAGTCGACAACCGTTCGCCATGGTGGAGGCGTCATGAAGCACCTTGAAAATCGCGCGGCGGCGAAGATTGCCGTGACGCTCGCGCTAGCACTTGGGGTGCTCGCCGGCTGCAGCAGCCAGGACGGCGGCGGCCAGAACGGCGGCGCCGCGCCGACGGGTCGAGCCGCGTCGTCCACCGTGCCCACGCCCGCGGCCGAGACCGACACCGGCAGTGACGCGCTCGCGAAGGCGTACGACGACACGGCGGCGGCGGGGACCGCCCGCACCGAGCTGTCCATCGGCGGCGCGGGAACCCCGGGTGAAGCGATATCCGGCCAAGGCTCGGTTGACTTCGCCGACGGATCTGCGCTTATCACCCTCGCGGTCCCCGGCGCCGGGCAGCTGGAAACCCGCCAGGTGGACGGCGTCGTCTATACCCGACTGCCCGAACAGTTGGCCGGGAGACTCCCCGGAGAGTTCGGCTGGGTGCGCATCAATCCACAGGAGGCGGCTGGCGGGCAGCTGGGCGGCGGGCTGCCTGGACAGGCCGGCAGCAACCCGACGCAGGCACTGGCGTATCTGCGGACGGTGTCCGGTGATGTCACGGAGATCGGGCGGGAGGACGTGCGGGGCACGGCGACGACCCGCTACCGCGCCACGGCCGACTTGCGGGAGGCGGCTCGCGCCAACGGCGCCGACGACGCCCAGATCGACCAGCTCGTGCAGACCCTCGGTCAGGACACCCTGCCCATCGAGGTGTGGATCGACGAGGACGGCCGCGTGCGCCGCATCCGGCAGGACGTACCCGTTCCGGCGGGGACGGCAGCCGGCGACCAGCCGAGCACGACCTCCCTGACCCAGGAGTTCTTCGACTTCGGGGCGCAGGTCGACGTGCAGGCCCCGGCAGAGGGGGAGACCATCGACCTGAGCGAGCTGTCTTCGCTGTTGCCGCGTCCCGGATCGGGAGGATAGCCGGCACGAAACTGCGCGGCCCGAAACCTTCCGCCCGGGTCGGCTTAGACCGCCTGACGGTCGGGGGGAGACCCCTCGCTGATGTCGTTCACCAGTTGCCCGGCGAGCACCCGCAGCTTGATGTTCTGCTGCTGTGAACTGGTGCGCAGCTGGCCAAAGGCACTGGCGGCGTCGCACTGTTCGCGGGCCATGATGATGCCCAGCGCCTGGTCGATGACGGTCCGGGATGTCAGCGCCGCGCGGAGCTGTTCGGTCAGCGTGAGCTGGTCGGCCATGCGCACCGCGATGCCGAGAGCTCCTGAGACCGTGCCAGCGAAAACACGCAGCTCGGCGCGGCACGCCTCGTCGTAGGGGCGGGCGAGCAGCGAGTAGAAGTTGACGGCGCCCAGGGATTCCCCGCCCACCATCAAAGGCAGGGACAGTGAGCCGTGGACCCCAAGTGCGGTGGCCCTCACCGGGTACTGCCCCCAGCGGCGCTCGTCGTTGTAGTCAGCAACGTAGATCTCCACGCCTTCACGTAACGCCTGGATACAAGGCCCGTCACCGTTGCCGTACTGGTCTTCGTCGAGCTCCGCACTGAGCGGGTCGCTGCTGGAGACGGTGTAGGGGCCACGGGGCGAACGCACGGTGATGCCGCAGGACACGGTCGGCTCGGCGGCATGCACGGCCAGCCGCGCCACCTCGTCGAGGTAGGCGGACAGGGTCGGCATGTCGACCAGAATTTGATGGAGCTGTGCGGAGATAACGCTGTCACGTGTGATCATTCGGGCCACCGGCCGCTGAGCGCAAGTTTCCGCATAGCACGCCTCACGGTTACCGATGACGACGCGTCCTACTGGCGCGCACGGAAGACCAGCGGTCTCCTGACGGTACCACCGGCAGCGGAAAGACACCATCACCCTGGCCGCGGCGCGGCACTCCTTGCGGACTAGATCAACGCCTCGTAGACCTTGACGGTGGACCGCGCCACGTTCTCCCAGGCGAACTCGGCGACTACCCGACGACGTCCCGCCTCTCCCATTCGCTCGGCGCGGCTGGCATCGCCGACGAGTGCGTTGACCGCGTCCACGAGACCCTGCTCGAAGCCGGCGGGATGATCAGCGTCGTACGGGACCAGCAAACCCGTCTGGTCGTGGTCGACCACCTCGGGGATACCACCGACCGCACTCGCCACGACGGCCGTACCGCACGCCATGGCTTCGAGGTTGACGATGCCGAGCGGCTCGTACACCGAGGGGCAGACGAAGACGGTGGCTTGGCTGAGCAGCTGCACCACATCCGGTCGCGGCAACATCTCTTCGATCCACACCACCCGACCGCAACTCGCCCGCAGCTCATCGACCGCCACCACAATCTCCGCACCGATCTCCGGGGTGTCGGGAGCACCCGCACACAGCACGAGTGTCGCCTCGCGGTCGATGCCGGGCGCCGCCGCCAGCAGATGCGCGAGCCCCTTCTGTCTCGTGATGCGCCCGACGAAGATGACGTACGGGCGGTCGGGATCGACACCGTGCCGCTCCAGGACATCGGTCCCGCCGTCCGGCCGGTAAAGCGCCGTGTCGATGCCGTTGCGCACGACCGTCACCTTCGCCGGATCCAGCTGCGGATACACGTCGAGCACATCGGCGCGCATTCCGTCGCTAACCGCGATGACCCTGTCGGCCGCCTCGTACGCCGCGCGCTCCACCCAGCTGGACACGGCGTATCCGCCACCGAGTTGCTCGGCCTTCCACGGCCGGCGCGGCTCCAGGCTGTGGGCGGTCAGCACGTGCGGTACGCCGTACAGCAGCGTGGCCAGGTGGCCGGCGAGATTGGCGTACCAGGTGTGGGAGTGCACGATGTCCGCGCCGCCCACGGCCGCGGCCATCGACAGGTCGACCGACAGTGTGCGCAGCGCCGCGTTCGCGTCGCGCAGTCGCGGGTCGGAGGTGTACGCCGCTGCGTCCAGGCGATCCGCGCCGAAGCAGTGCACCTCGACATCGACTAGCCGCCGCAGCTCACGGACGAGGAAGTCGACGTGGACCCCGGCGCCGCCATAGACCTCGGGAGGGAACTCTCGGGTGAGGACGGCAACGCGCACGAGCGACACCTTAGGCTCCCCAGGCACCCGCCCGGAGGGGCGCGGTGAGCCGAGCAGCTGGAGGGTACGCGTGCAGATCAGCGAGACGCCGGCCTGGTCGGCGCTGTCCGCGCACCATGCGACGATCGAGCCGGTGCAGCTGCGTCAGCTGTTCGCCGACGACCCGCAGCGAGCGACGACACTCACGGTCGAAGCGGGTGAGCTATTCCTGGACTACTCGAAGAATCGGGTGACGCCAACGACGATGCGCCTGCTCGTCGAGCTCGCCGAGGCGGCCGACCTACCGGGCCGGATCGCGGCCATGTTCGGTGGCGAGCACGTCAATGTGACCGAGAACCGCGCCGTCCTCCACGTCGCGCTGCGGGCGCCGCGCGGCGCCGACCTCGTCGTCGACGGGCAGCATGTCATCGCGGACGTGCATGCGGTTCTCGACCGGATGGGCGACTTCACCGACCGGGTGCGCGGCGGTGAGTGGACCGGGCACACCGGCAAGCGAATCCAGGCTGTCGTCAACATCGGGATCGGCGGCTCGGATCTCGGCCCGGTGATGGCCTACGAAGCCTTGCGCGAGTTCGCCGACCGCAGCATCACCTGCCGGTTCGTGTCGAACATCGACCCGGCGGACTTCGTCGAAGCCACCAGCGATCTCGACCCGGAGACGACGCTGTTCGTCATCGTGTCGAAAACGTTTACCACGCAGGAGACGCTGACCAACGCGCATGCCGCACGGGAGTGGCTCCTGGCCCGCCTCGGCGACGACGACGCCGTACGCCGTCACTTCGTCGCGGTCTCGACCAACGCAGAGAAGGTTGCGGAGTTCGGCATCGACACCGACAACATGTTCGGCTTCTGGGACTGGGTGGGCGGTCGCTACTCCGTCGACTCAGCCGTCGGCCTGTCGGTCATGCTGGCCATCGGCCGAGAGAACTTCGGGCAACTACTCGCCGGGTTCCACGCGATGGACGAGCACTTCCGCAGCGCACCGCTGGACCGCAACATGCCGGTGCTGATGGGACTGCTCGGAATCTGGTACCGCAACTTCTTCGGCGCGCAGACGCGGGCCGTCCTCCCTTACAGCCAGTACCTCCACCGGTTCCCGGCCTACCTGCAGCAGCTCACCATGGAGAGCAACGGCAAATCGGTGCGCCTCGACGGCGAGCCGGTCGACACGCAGACGGGGGAGGTCTACTGGGGCGAGCCGGGAACCAACGGGCAGCACGCCTTCTTCCAGCTCATCCATCAGGGCACGACGCTGATCCCGGCGGACTTCATCGGATTCGCCGAGCCGGCGGCGCGCGACGTCGACGACATGCACGA
>JBBSMJ010000151.1:0-4428 GCA_038233235.1 Actinomycetes bacterium
ACCTCGCGCAGCCCAGCCTCGTACTTCCGTCCGTGGTGGGCGCAGAACAGCAGCTCACCGCCGGAGACGAGGCGGACCCGAATGTAGGCCTGCGCACCGCAGCGGTCACAGCGGTCGGTCGTACGGAGTTCGGGGGCCAGAGTTGTGGTCATGGTCGCTCCTCCCGCCAGCGGTTCCCTTGCCGTTCCATCCTGCCGTCCGTGTAACACCGGCGCAGCACGGGATCGTTCCCGTCCGGTCACGTTAGCGTCTCCTTCGGTCGGTGAGGGTTGTCACACAACGAGTCGCGAGATCGTTTCCCCCGGGATCACCCTTCCGGCGCAGTGGCTCTGGCGGGCCTAGCGCGCCTGCCGAAAGTGGCCCCTCGCGCCGGGTAATCTGCGAGGTCGTGCTCGTTGCGACGTGAGGAGCCACGCTCGGTGAGCGTTCCCGGCAGCGCATCGCCCGGTCGACGCGATCAGGGGTCATCCGGCTACACCGCTCGGCACCTGCTTGTCCTCGAAGGGCTGGAGGCGGTCCGCAAACGGCCCGGCATGTACATCGGGTCCACGGACAGTCGCGGTCTCATGCACTGTCTGTGGGAGATCGTCGACAACGCCGTCGACGAGGCGCTCGGCGGGCACTGCGCCCGCATCGACGTCACCGTCCACGTCGACGGGTCGTTCGAGGTCCGCGACGACGGGCGTGGCATCCCGGTGGACATCGAGCCGCGCACCGGGCTGTCGGGGGTGGAAGTCGTGTTCACCAAGCTGCACGCCGGTGGCAAGTTCGGTGGGGGCTCGTACGCCGCCTCCGGAGGCCTCCACGGCGTCGGCGCGTCGGTCGTCAATGCGTTGTCGGCCCGCCTCGACGTCGAGGTTGATCGCGACGGCGCAACGTGGGCGGCGAGCTTCCGTCGCGGGGTGGCGGGGGAGTTCGCCGCCGAGGGTCACAAGGCCTCCTTTGTCGCCGGCTCCGGCGTACGCAAGGTGCGCCGGGTCGCCAAGCGGGTGACCGGCACCCGGGTGCGCTGCTGGCCCGATCGGCAGGTGTTCCTCGCCGACGCGGCGGTGTCGCTCGACGAGCTGCGGACACGGCTGAGGCAGACCGCGTTCTTGGTCCCCGGGCTGCTGCTGGTCTTGCGCGACGAGCGGACGGCGGCTCGCGGTGACGTGCCAGCCGACGAGGAGTTTCGACACGACGGGGGGATCGGGGAGTTCTGCGACTTCCTCGCGGAGGACGCCAGCGTCACCGACGTGCTGCGCCTGCAGGGCCAGGGTCGGTTCACCGAGACCGTGCCGGTGCTCGATGACGCGGGACACCTGACGCCCCAGGAAGTGGAGCGGGAGGTGCTCGTCGATGTGGCGGTGCGGTGGGGGACCGGCTACGACACCACGCTGCGCTCCTTTGTCAACGTCATCGCGACGCCCAAGGGCGGCACCCACGTCGCCGGTTTCGAACGCGCCCTGTTGCGCACAGTCGGCGACGCCGCCCGCGCCGCGCGACTGCTGCGGGCCGAGGAGGAGCTGCTCAAGGACGACGTCCTCGAGGGACTCACCGCGGTGGTGTCGGTGCGGCTGGCGGAGCCGCAGTTCGAGGGCCAGACCAAGGAAGTGCTGGGTACGCCGGCAGCCACCCGCATCGTTGCGGCCGTGGTCACCCGTGAACTCAAGGCCGTGCTGACGAGTTCGCGCCGGGCGGACCGGACCCAGTCGCGGGCGCTGTTGGAGAAGGTCGCTTCGGCGGCGCGCACCCGTATCGCGGCGCGGGCGCACAAGGAGGCGCAACGCCGCAAGAACGCGCTCGAGTCGTCCGCGCTGCCGGCCAAGCTCGCCGACTGTCGCAGTGACGACGTTGCCCGCAGCGAGCTGTTCGTCGTGGAGGGCGACTCTGCGTTGGGCACGAGCAAGCTTGCGCGCAACTCCGAGTTCCAGGCGCTGCTGCCGATCCGCGGCAAGATCCTCAACGTGCAGCGGTCGTCGGTCGGCGACATGTTGAAGAACACCGAGTGCGCGGCCGTCATCCAGGTGATCGGCGCCGGATCGGGGCGGACCTTCGACCTCGACGCCGCGCGGTACGGCAAGCTCGTCATCATGACCGACGCGGACGCCGACGGCGGTCACATCCGTTGCCTGCTGCTCACCCTTGTCTACCGCTACCTGCGCCCGTTGCTCGACCAGGGCCGCGTCTACGCCGCCGTACCGCCGCTGCATCGCATCGAGGTCGCCGCCACTGGACGCAGAAAGGCGGAGTACGTCTACACCTACAGCGACGCGGAGATGCGCCGTACCGTCGCCGACCTCGAACGACGCGGCCGAAACATCAAGCAGCCGATTCAGCGCTACAAGGGTCTCGGCGAGATGGACGCCGATCAGTTGGCGGAGACGACGATGGACCCGCGCACCCGCACGCTACGCCGGGTCGGGCTGGGCGATGCGGCGACCGCGGAGCGGGTCTTCGAGGTGCTCATGGGCAACGAGGTTGCTCCGCGCCGAGAGTTCATCGCCGGCGGCGCGTACGACTTCGACAGGTCCCGCATCGACACCTGACTCAGCGCGCTGAGCTTGCGTCACCTTTCATCGCCTGACTTCTTACGAACCCCTCTCGGCTGGCTGCCCCGTCGGCGAGCCGCCTTGCGGTGCCGACCAGGCACCCGGAAGATCATCAATCCACGTTGATGGAGGCGGGATGGACAGTCGTCCGACGTCCGCGCTTGATCGAGGGTTACGCGCGCTCGCTGACCCGACTCGATTGCGCATCGTCGCCGCGCTGCGGGAGCGCGAGCGATGCGTCCGTGACCTCTGCGACGCCCTTCATCTCGGCCAGCCGTTGGTGAGCCACCATGTGGGGCAGCTCGTTACCGCTGGCCTGGTGACCGGCCGACGGGCTAAGGGCTACACGCTCTACCGCATCGACCCAGCCGGGGCGACCGCGCTGCGCGGCGAGCTAGACCTGCTGCTCGATGCTGACGCGCTTGTCGGCGCGGCTCGCCGCGGCGGCGGTGAACAGTGCTGCCGCTGACTATCTGCAGAGCTGCAGCCGTCTTCCTGCTGCTGGCGGGGTGCGCGAACGCCGGGGGGGCGGAGGACGGGACGCTGCAGGTGTCCGGATCGACAACCGTCAACCCGGTCGCCGCCGACGCGGCCGAAGCGCTTCGCGGTGACGGGTTGCGCATCACCGTCGACACCCAGGGCGGCTCCGCCGGCGGGCTCGCACAGCTCGGCGCCGGCGAGATCGACATCGCGATGAGCTCCAAGCCGGTGGGGGAGGAAGACCGCGCGCAGTTCCCCAATACCGACTTCGTTGCGCGTCAGATCGGCGCCGACGCGGTGGGTGTCATCGTCCGCCGCGAGGTCTACGACGGCGGCGTACGGTCGCTGACCAAAGACCAGGCGCGACAGCTGTTCGAGGGACGCATCGCCAACTGGTCCCAGCTCGGCGGACCAGACCTGCCGGTGTTCATCTACGACAAGGAGCCCGGCCGGGGCACCCGCGAGGTCCTCGACACCTACCTGTACGGCGATGGTGAGGCGCCGCCGCCACCGGACAGCGACCTGTTCGCCATCGTCGGCGGGAACGAGGAGACCCGCAGCAAACTGCTCAGCACCCCGGGCTCGGTCGGTCCGCTGTCCACCGCGTTCGTGGACGGTGTCGAGGACCTGGCCGCGCTCGCCCTCGACGGGACGCCACCGACGCCGGACACGATCCAGTCGGGGGCCTACCCCATGGCGCGTCCGCTGTTCCTCGTCACCGACGGCACGCCCACCGGCGACCCCAAGCGCTTCATCGACTACGTGCTGTCCGCACCGGGCCAGCAACTCCTCGTCGATCACGGCTACCTCCCGCTCGCGGCGCTGTCCGGCCCGTGACCGTCGCTGCGCCACCGGC
Organism: Actinomycetes bacterium; assembly: GCA_038233235.1. Lineage (GTDB taxonomy): Bacteria > Actinomycetota > Actinomycetes > JBBSMJ01 > JBBSMJ01 > JBBSMJ01. The sequence goes on from JBBSMJ010000151.1 coordinate 3,868, forward strand.
TGGAAGAACGCCGGCTTCCGGCCGGCGCCCCGCAGCACTGCGCTGGCTGCCGATAGCGACGGCAGTCGGTGCGTTGAGCGTCGCGGCGGCGGCCGCGGTCGTCGTCGGCTTCCTCGTACTCGGCGTCCTCTCCGGCGAGGTGCGTTTAGGTGAGCTGTTGGCGACCCGCGCCTGGAGTTTCCCGTCCGGGCGCTTCGGCGCGCTGGCCATGGTGTGGGGCACGGTGGCGGTCAGCGGCATCGCGCTGCTCGTCGCTGCGCCGCTCGGCTGGGCGGCAGCGATCACGTTGCGGGAGTTGACTGCCCCGCGGTTGCGTCGGCCACTGCGGGCCGCCGCCGAGCTCTTGGCGGCCGTTCCTTCCATCGTCTACGGGCTGCTCGGCGTCGTGGTGTTGCGTCCGTTGGTCAGCGAGGTGTTCGACGTACCCGGCGGCGACAGCCTGCTCGCTGCCGGACTGCTGCTCGCCGTCATGGTGCTGCCGACAGTCATCGCGGTCTCTGTCGACGCACTCGACGACGTACCCGCCGAGACGCGGGAGGCCGCGGCGGCGCTGGGGCTGCG
>JBBSMJ010000152.1:0-4413 GCA_038233235.1 Actinomycetes bacterium
CACCTCCTCACCGGCAATCCGAGTGAGGCGGAAGACCTCGTCCAAGGCGCGCTGGCGGCGACGTACCGACGGTGGCAGACGGTGCAGTCGAGGTCACTGATGTTGCGACGAACGCAACCCGCGTCGTGTGGGTTGTGCACCCATGGCCAGCAGCTCGACTGCGCCGACGACGTCTACGACGGCCCGGCTGCCGACCATCACGCGTACTTGACGCGCTGCGCGCTGCCCGCAGCGAACGCCGGGCTGGTTGCTGTCCACAGCGATTCGGGACTGGACCCCTGGGTCGCCGAGGTCTCCGCCGCCGGACCCGATGAAAGGTCGTGGCGGGACGCGACGTCCGCCGACTACGTCACGGCATTCGAGCTGAGGGAGATGCCAACCGGGCGGGGCGTCATCACGACGTACGACGCGGACGGCGCGGTCACCGGGCGGTACGTCATGCCGGCGGAGGTCGCGGCAGACTGATCCTCATGAGCGCGCATGAGAACTTGCTCGGTGGGCCGCCGCCGACGCTGTTGCCGGAGGACGAGTCAGCCACCGCCCTCGCCGAGGGGGCGGATCCACAGGAGACCGCCGCCCGCTTCCCGGCGTACCCCGCGGCCTGGGCGGCCCTCGCGGACGCCGCGTACGACGCCGGTCGCACGATCGAGTCCTACGCCTACGCCCGCGTTGGTTATCACCGGGGGCTGGACGCGCTGCGCCGCAACGGGTGGCGCGGTCACGGGCCGGTGCCCTGGGAGCACGAGCCCAACCGCGGGTTCCTGCGCGCCCTGCATGCGCTCGGCCGAGCGGCGGCGGCGATCGAGGAGACGGTGGAGGCGGAGCGCTGCCTGTCGCTGCTCCGCGACTGCGATCCAGCGGCAGCCGAAGCGATCCGCGACTGCGATCTGGGGCGGCCGAAGCGCTGAAAGCCCGGCCGTAGGAACCGTTTCCCCCGCTACGGTGCCTTCGGCCGGACCGGACTGAACCGTCCCCACTCCGGCTCACTTCATGCACCCTTTACCCCAAACTTACGATATGTCCGTCGGTTTTCTGGGTATCGACCAGCGGTGACCGCCTCCGCCCACGCTGCGCAGAGCCCAGCGGAAGTCTCCGCCGAGTTGGACGAGCGGCAGCACCAGTTGCGCCGCCGGCTGGAGGGTCTCATCGGGATTGCTGCAACAGAGGGCAACGAGATCCTCGTGCTGCACAACGGCGACGAGATCTTCCCGGCGATGCTCGACGCGATCGGCAAGGCGGAGCGCACGATCGACCTCGTCACCTTCATCTACTGGAAGGGCGACATCGCCCGCGCGTTCGCCGACGCCCTGTCCGCACAGGCCCGGGCTGGCGTCCGCGTGCGGCTTCTCATCGACGCGATCGGCGGCCGCCTGCTCGAGCGCGCGCTGCTGCGGCAGATGGCCGCCGCCGGCGTACTCGTCGAGTGGTTCCGCAAACCGTGGGCGAAGTCCCCGTTCAAGCAGAACCACCGCTGTCACCGCAAGGTGTGCGTAGTGGACGAGACGATCGCCTTTACGGGTGGCGTCGGCATCGCCGAGGAGTGGTGCGGGGACGCTCGGGACGAGACGGAGTGGCGCGACACCCACTTTCGAATCCGCGGCCCGGCCGTCGACGGCCTCTCCGCTGCGTTCTCGCAGAACTGGGCAGAGAGCGGACGTCCGATGTACGACGACCGCGACACCTTCCCGGAGCAGGAGCAGACCGGTCACTCGGTCGTCCAGGTGGTCCGCGGCTCGGCCAGCATCGGCTGGGACGACATGCAGACGGTGTTCAAGGTGTTCATCGAGGCGGCGCAGCACCAGCTGCACATCGCGACCGCCTACTTCGCGCCGGACGACGACTTCCTCGACCTGCTGTGCGCCGCCGCGCGCCGCGGGGTCGACGTCGACGTGTGCGTCCCCGGACCGTACGCCGACAAGCGGGTCTCCCGAGTGGCCAGTCAGGCGACCTTCGCGTCCCTGACCGGTTGCGGGGTCGGGGTCTGGGCCTACCAGCCGTCGATGTTGCACACCAAGGTGCTCACCATCGACGGCATCGCCGCGATCGTCGGCTCGTCGAACTACAACCGCCGCTCCCTCGACCACGACGAGGAAGTGGTGCTTTGCGTGATCAACCGCGACGTGGCGCAGCTGTTGGACCGCCACTTCGCCGAGGACCTGCGGCGCAGCGAGCCCATCGATCCGAGCCGATGGGAGAACCGTCCACTGACTCAGCGCGCCGCCGAAGCGGTGGTTACGCCGATTCGGCGCTGGTTGTAGCCGATTCGCCCACGGGCGAGGGAGAAGACCGCGGCACCAGCAGTCGCCATGCTGCCGGCTGCACTGTCCACGTCCGTGCACGCAAGGGTCCGACGACCTCGCCGTCGGCGTTGCAGTAGAACGGCTCCCCCTGCACCGCGACTTCCCGCGCCCGCGTCGAGTGCACGTCCGGCCGTTCCACGTGCCGTCCGCCGCGCAGGCGTACGGCGTAGCCCAGCCGGGCCAGCGGCCCGGTCGCCTCCGACACGATCACGTCGACCAGCCCGTCCGTCGGGGACGCCCGAGGAGCCAGTTCGGCGCCCCCGCCGATCGAGCGACCGACGCCGAGCCCGACCATGAGTACCCGGCTCCGCGGGTCGGCGAGCTGCCTCCCGTCCGCGGTCACCCACACCCGCCAGCCGGGATGGCGTACCCCGGCGGACAGTGCCCCGACGGCGTACGCCGCCTTGCCGACCCGCGGCTTCCACGCCTCCGCCGCCCGCGCCGCCTCCGCGCCGGCCCCGAGGTGGACGGCGTTGACCACGACGCCGCCCGCGTCGTCGACCAGCAACTCCATCGCCCGCTCGGCGCCATCGAGTACCACGCGGGCGGCCTCCGCCGGGTCGAGCGGGATACCCGTCGTGCGCGCCAGATCGTTGCCGGTGCCCAGCGGCACCAGCCCGACGGCGGCGTGGTCGAGCTGGCCGCTCTCGTGCAGAGCCTGCGCGACGAGGTGCATGCTGCCGTCACCGCCGAACACCGCGAGTCTCCGCCCGGCCAGGCGGCGCACCGCGTCGGCGCAGTCCCGGGGCGAGGCTGTCGCCACCACCTCGACCTCGGTACCGGCATGCAGTACGGCGAGCGCCGCCCGCACGGCCTGCTCGTCGGCGCTGCCCGCACTCGCGTTCGTCAGCGCCATCAGGCCGTCGGTCATGGGAGCCATCCTCCGCTACCCTCGGGCGCCCCTACTCGCAACCCTCCAGGACCGACCCCCGACCACGACGGACAGAGGGGAAGCCGGCATGCCCGCGATCGTGCTCGTCGGCGCCCAGTGGGGGGACGAAGGCAAGGGCAAGGCGACTGATCTGCTGGGGGCCGGCGAAACGGGCGGGGTCGATTCCGGCGGTGCCGATGCCGGCGGGGTCGATTCCGGCCGGGTCGATTACGTCGTCCGCTACCAGGGTGGCAACAACGCCGGCCACACCGTCGTCATCGGCGACCAGTCCTACGCGCTGCACCTACTGCCCTCTGGAGTGCTCAACCCCGACGTGGTCCCGGTCATCGGCAACGGTGTGGTCGTCGACCCGGAGGTGCTGCTGGCCGAGATGGCTGCGTTGGAGGCGCGCGGTGTCTCCTGCGCCCGCCTGTTGCTCTCCGCCGAAGCGCACCTGATTATGCCGCACCACCGGGCGCTGGACCGGGTCTCCGAGCGCTACCTCGGCAAGGCCCAGATCGGCACAACCGGTCGCGGTATCGGACCGGCGTACGCCGACAAGGTGGCCCGGGTCGGCGTACGGGTGCAGGACCTGTTCGACCCCGGCATCCTGCGGCAGAAGCTCGAGCTGGTGCTGCGGGAGAAGAACCAGGTGCTGGCCAAGCTCTACAACCGCCGCGAGATCGACGGTGACGCGGTGGCGGAGGAGTACCTCGGTTACGTCGAGCGGCTGCGTCCGCATGTCGCGGACGTCTCGCGGGTGCTCAACACGGCCCTCGACGACGGCAAGGTGGTGCTGCTGGAGGGTTCGCAGGGCACCCTGCTCGACGTCGACCACGGCACCTACCCGTTCGTCACCTCCTCCAGCCCGACGGCGGGAGGCGCGTGCGCGGGCTCCGGCATCGGGCCCACCCGGGTGACCAAGGTGGTGGGCATTGCCAAGGCCTACACCACCCGGGTCGGGGCGGGCCCCTTTCCCACCGAGCTACAGGACGCCGCCGGCGAACGGCTGCGCACCGTGGGGCACGAGCGCGGGACCACCACCGGCCGCGATCGCCGCTGTGGCTGGTTCGACGCCGTGGTCGTCCGCTACGCCGTACGCGTCAACGGGCTCACCGACCTGTTCCTCACCAAGCTCGACGTGCTGACCGGCCTGGAGCGCATCCCGGTGTGTGTCGCCTACGACGTCGCGGGAGGCCGTACGGAGGAGATGCCGCTCACCCAGACGGAGTTCCACCACGC
>JBBSMJ010000153.1:0-4349 GCA_038233235.1 Actinomycetes bacterium
CGCAAGAAGGTGATGGGCAGTCCGCAGCGACCCCGCCTGGTGGTTACCCGCTCGACGAGGCACATCGTCGCGCAGGTGGTCGACGACATGGCCGGACGTACGCTGGTCTCGGCGTCGACGCTGGACGAGACGGTCCGCGGCAGCGACGGCGACAAGACCGCCCGCGCCCGAGCCGCCGGGGCGCTGCTTGCGCAGCGGGCAGTCGACGCCGGCATCGGTTCCGTCGTGTTCGACCGCGGCGGCAACCGCTACCACGGTCGCGTCGCGGCGCTGGCCGACGGTGCCCGCGAGGGCGGCCTGACGTTCTGACAGAGAAAAGTGGGGGCGACCGCCTCCACGACGAAGAGTTGATCGAGACAGACGGAGGACTTTGACATGCCAGGACCCCAGCGCCGCGGCAGCGGCGCAGGTGGTGAGCGACGCGAGCGGCGTGACGGCCGCCCGGGTTCGGCGGCGGAGAAGTCTGCCTACCTCGAACGCGTCGTTGCCATCAACCGCGTGGCCAAGGTCGTCAAGGGCGGTCGCCGCTTCAGCTTCACCGCGTTGGTCGTCGTGGGCGACGGCGACGGCAACGTCGGTGTTGGCTACGGCAAGGCCAAGGAGGTGCCGGCCGCCATCGCGAAGGGCGTGGAGGAAGCCAAGAAGCACTTCTTCAGGGTGCCGCGCATCCAGGGAACTATCCCGCACCCGATCCAGGGTGAAAAGGCCGCAGGCGTCGTACTGCTCAAGCCAGCGAGCCCTGGCACCGGCGTCATCGCCGGGGGTCCGGTGCGGGCCGTCCTTGAGTGCGCCGGCATCCACGACGTGCTGTCGAAGTCGCTCGGCTCCTCCAACCCGATCAACATCGTGCACGCGACCGTGGCGGCGTTGCAGGGCCTGAAGCGTCCCGAGGAGATCGCCGCCCGGCGCGGCCTACCGCTCGAGGACGTGGCTCCGGCGGCACTGCTGCGAGCCCGCGCAGGGGTCGGTTCCTGAGATGCCGCTGCTGAAGGTCACCCAGGTCCGCTCGCAGATCGGCGGCAAGCACAATCAGCGGGAAACGCTGCGCACGCTCGGTCTACGCCGCCTCGGCGACAGCGTCGTCCGGGAGGACCGGCCCGAAGTCCGCGGCATGGTGGCGACGGTGTCCCACCTTGTCACCGTCGAGGAGGTCGACCATGTCACCGTCGAGGAAGTCGAGGAGGTCGACGAAGCATGACCCTCAAGGTTCATCATCTGCGCCCCGCTCCGGGGTCGCACGCCAAGAAGGAACGCGTCGGTCGCGGCGCCGGGTCGAAGGGCAAGACGGCCGGCCGCGGCACCAAGGGGACCGGGGCGCGTAAGCAAGTGCCCGACCGTCTCGAGGGCGGCCAGATGCCACTGCACATGCGGCTGCCCAAACTCCGCGGCTTCACCAACCGCTTCCGGGTGGAGTATCAGGTCGTCAACCTCGACAGGTTGGCTGCTCTGTATCCGGACGGCGGGGACGTGACCGTCGACGATCTGGTCGCCAGGGGCGCGGTGCGCAAGGACCAGCTGGTCAAAATTCTGGGCACTGGCGAGATTACCGTGCCGCTTCAGGTGACCGCCCACAGGTTCTCCGCAACCGCGAGAGAACGCATCAGCGCGGCCGGCGGGAGCGTCACCCAGTTGTCCTGACGGACCGAGCGTCCAGCCACCGACTGTTATTGTCCAAAGAGGCCCGAAGCAGAAACCGTCAGGTCGCTGTCCGTCCCGCCGCCGGCCGCCGCCGCGCGTCACCCGTCCCCGAGCCCCGCCCGACGCCCCGGGCGACCGCGTAGGAGGAGCCGTGCTCACCGCGTTCGCCCGGGCATTCCGCACGCCGGATCTGCGCCGCAAGCTGCTGTTCACTCTCGGCATCATCGCCATCTTCCGAGTCGGCTCGGTGCTGCCGACGCCCGGCGTCTCCTACAGCGCGATCGACATCTGCCTTCAGCAGGTGTCCGGCAACAACCTGCTCACCCTGGTCAACCTCTTCACCGGTGGGGCGCTGCTCCAGCTCTCGGTCTTCGCGCTCGGCATCATGCCCTACATCACCTCGAGCATCATCATCCAGCTGCTGACCGTGGTGATCCCGCGGCTGGAGGCCCTGAAAAAGGAGGGTCAGGCTGGGCAGCAGAAGATGACGCAGTACACCCGGTACCTCACTGTCGGCCTGGCCATAATGCAGTCCACCGGCCTCATCGCTATAGCCCGGGTGCCCGGTCAGCTGTTCACCAACTGCGCCGAGGACCTGGTGCCGCAGGAGAACATCGCCACTATCCTGACCATGGTCATCACGATGACGGCCGGAACCGCGGTCATCATGTGGCTGGGGGAGCTGATCACTGACCGCGGCGTGGGCAACGGCATGTCGCTGTTGATCTTCACCTCGATCGTTGCCGGCTTCCCGGGAGCGCTGCAGGGCATCTATCAGACGCGCAACGCTTTCACCCTGATCATGGTCCTGCTGGTCGGACTGGTGATCGTGGCCGCGGTTGTCTTCGTCGAGCAGGCCCAGCGCCGCGTTCCCGTGCAGTACGCCAAGCGGATGATCGGCCGCCGGATGTACGGCGGCACGTCGACGTACATCCCGCTGAAGGTCAATCAGGCCGGCGTCATCCCGGTCATCTTCGCCTCGTCACTGCTGTACTTGCCCACCCTGGCCTCCCAGTTGGTGGGGCCGGACAGTGCGCTCAGCGGGGTGCTGCAGCGCTACTTCGTCACTGGAACGCATCCCATCTACGTCCTCAGTTATCTCGCCTTGATCATCTTCTTCACCTACTTCTACGTGGCGATCACGTTCAATCCCACGGACGTGGCCGACAACATGAAGAAGTACGGCGGCTTCATCCCAGGAATTCGCGCCGGGCGACCCACGGCGGAATACCTCGACTACGTCCTGTCCCGCATCACCCTGCCCGGATCCCTCTACCTTGCCTTGGTCGCGGTGATCCCGATCATCGCCTTCGCGCTCATCGGCGCCAATCAGGCGACGTTCCCCTTCGGTGGCACCAGCATCCTGATCATGGTGGGCGTGGGGCTGGAGACGGTCAAGCAGATCGAGAGCCAACTCCAGCAGCGCAACTACGAGGGCTTCCTCCGCTAGTGCGCATCGTGCTCGTGGGCCCGCCCGGGGCTGGTAAGGGCACCCAGGCGCAGCTCCTCTCGTCCGACCTCGCGGTCCCGAAGATTTCCACCGGGGAGATCTTCCGTTCCAACGTGAGCCACGGCACGCCGCTCGGCAAAGAGGCGAAGAAGTACATGGACGCCGGCGATCTCGTGCCAGACGAGGTCACCATCGGGATGGTCCGCGACCGACTGGCCGAGGGCGACGCGCGGGACGGGTTCCTGCTCGACGGGTTCCCCCGTACGGTGCGCCAGGCAGAAGTCCTCGACGACATGCTCGAGGACATGGGCCAGGACCTGGACCTGGTGCTCGAACTGGTGGTCGACGAGGACGAGGTGGTCCGCCGGCTGTCCGGACGCCGCACCTGTCGAAGTTGCGAGCACGTCTGGCACCTCGACTTCGACCCCTCGACGCGCGAGGGGATCTGCGACCACTGCGGGGGTGAGCTCTTCCAGCGCGACGACGACCGGTCGGAGACGGTTCGTCACCGGCTCGAGGTCTACGCGGACCAGACTGCGCCGCTGGTCGGCTACTACGCCGACGTAGGGCTACTGGTCGGACTGGACGCCACCGGTCCGGTCGACGATGTCACCGATCGAGCGATCGCCGCGTTGCGGCGCTACCGGCGCTGACCGGCTTGTCCGGCGTACGAGGAGCGCACGGTGTTCAGGAGAAGTGATCGCATGATCCAGCTCAAGACCGCGGCCGAGGTGGCGAAGATGCGGGTCGCCGGGCTGGTGGTCGGCCATGCGCTGGAGGCGGTCAAGGCCGCCGTCGCTCCGGGCGTGACCACCGCAGATCTCGATGCGGTCGCCGAGGACCACATCCGCGCTGCCGGAGCGGTGCCTTCCTTCAAGGGCTATCACGGCTTCCCGGCCACGATCTGCGCGTCGGTCAACGACGAGATCGTCCACGGGATACCGAGCCCGCTCCGCGTGCTGAAGGAAGGTGACATCGTCTCCATCGACTGCGGCGCCGTTGCGGACGGGTGGCATGGTGACGCGGCGGTGACCGTCCCGGTCGGCGAGGTCTCGCCCCAGTTGGTCGAGTTGATGCAGGTGTGCGAAGAAGCGCTGTGGCGTGGGTTCGCCGCCGCTCGCCTCGGTGGCCGGCTCACCGATATCAGCGCCGCGGTGGAGGCGACGGTGCGCAAGGCTGCCGGTCCGGACGGGCAGCGGAGCGGCCGCAGATTCGGCCTGGTCGAGGAGTACGTCGGGCACGGGATCGGTACCGAAATGCA
>JBBSMJ010000154.1:0-4294 GCA_038233235.1 Actinomycetes bacterium
CGTCGTCCCGGGGGAAGCGGTCGATGCCGGACGAGTGGTCGACCAAGACCCAGCGCCGGGTTCGCAGGTGCAACCGGGCAGCACGGTCGCTGTCCGCGTCGCCCAGTTGATCCAAGCAGGGTCGAGTGAAGAGCAAGGGGCCAGCGGCACGGGTCTGCTGTTGCCGGCCGTGGGCCTGGGTGTGCTCCTCCTGTTCGCTGCTGCCGCACTCACGTTTGGTCGCGGGCGAACTCGCCGGCGTTCCCCGGTTCGCACCCGCGTGGCCGCCCGACCGTACGTCGGCTCCGCGCGCACCGCCGTCGAATCGGTAGCCGACGGCAGCAGCACGGTAACCGTACGGCTGGCCCCCCACTCCGACCGCGGAAGTCAACAGTGCACCGAGGTGGTCCGATGAACCGCAGCGCAGCACAGTCCCCCTTGACCGTTCGGTCATTTCTGTACGGCGAGTCGGCCGACGCCGACGCGCTAGCGCACTCACTCGACGAGCGAGGCGTGACGGCAGTCTCCGCTGAGGCGCTGCGCGGGCTGTCCCGCGCGGGACGGCAGACTGCAGGGGCCGAGGTAGCCAGCGTGGCGGGAGCGCTACTCGACCTGGACCTCGACAACTTGCTACTTGGCGGTTGGCGCAAACATGGAGAGCTCACTGCCGCAGCGCGCCGTACGGCGGCGTTGCCGGGGAGTCGCGAGGTGGTGCAGCTGGCCACCCATTGCGTCACATCGACTCATCAGCCGTACGTGGACCTCCTCCTCGACGACGTCAGGGTGACTCGGATCCACTTCGACCTCTCCGTTCAGTTCCTGATCAAGGGGGTGCTGGGCACTGTTGGTGACGGTTGCCTCCTCGACCTGGTAGCCGGTCACTGCGAGGTGACTGCGACCCTTGCCGCGGAGGGGCGTCACCTGCTCACCCGACGGGGAGAAGTCGAGTTGCCGGGAATGGTTCGCCTCGGGGCGGGGGTACGACTTGTCGATCCGCCTGCTGTCGCTTCCGTACGGGCGGGCGGCTGAACGGATTCGCTAGTGCAAGGGCGTGAGTCCCGCGTATGGTCGACGGCGAAGGGAAGGGGTCGGTTTGAGCGAGGAACACCACGGCTGGCTGCTCCCAGCCCTGGACGCGGGGTTCCCCGGCTCCTTGCTGCCCGCGCTCGAGGCCTACCTGGCGAAGACGGTGGGCGCGACCGAGGTGCAACTGCTGCTCGTGGACTACGACCTCGAAACCCTGCAGTGCTACGTCGGTGCCCAGGACCTCGGGATGTCGACCAGCTACCCCATCGGCGCCAGTGCGGTTGGGCGGGCGTTCATCAGCCAGCGCACCGACGTACGCCGCTCAGCCGAGGGTGATTCTGCCTACGTGCCGATCACCGTCCGCGGGGAGCGCATCGGCGTTCTCTGGGTCAGTGGTCCCACCCTCGGTGAGAACGGCGCGGTCGCCACGCTTGAGCACGCGGCGCTGACGCTGGGCTATGTCATGCCGCGAGCTGCCCTCTACGCCGACACCGTCGAACGCACCCGACGCCAGCAGCCGCTGACCCTGCCGGCCGAAATTCAGTGGTCGGAGCTGCCCGTTCGGGCGCACGAGTCCGACTACTTCACCGTGGCGGGGCAACTGTGCCCGGCGTACGAAGTCGGCGGCGACATCTTCGACTACACCTTCGAGGACGACCACCTCGTCATCACCTCCCTCGACGCCATGGGTCACGGGCTCAACGCCAGCCTGCTCGGCTCCCTCGCCATCAACACGCTGCGCAACGCCCGCCGGGCCGGCCTCAGTCTGATCGAACAGGTGCATGCCGCCGACCGGGTGCTCTTCGAGCAGTTCGGCGGCGAGCAGTTCGTCTCCGGTGCCATGTTGCGGATCGACCGCGAGAGCGGCGAGGTCAAAGGCATCAACGCGGGGCACCCGCTCGGCTGCGTCATCCGCGACGGGCAGGTGGAGCCGCTGGACATGGACGCTCAACTGCCCATGGGGCTGTGGGAGAAGACCGAGTACGTCGAACACATCGGACATCTTCAGCCCGGGGACCGAGTCATCGTCGTCAGCGACGGAGTGCTGGAGGCCTGCCCGCCGGGCGGTGAGGAGTTCGGGGAGAAGCGCCTGTACGAGGCGGTGCTCGCTGAGCACGACCGAGTGCCCGGGGAGCTGGTGCGGCATCTGATGCGAATGCTGCGCGCCTACCAGGGAGTGGAGCTCCGGGACGACCTCACCATCATCTGCCTGGATTGGCGCGGCGGCCCGGACCCCGACCGCGACCCAGTCGCTCAGGTCACGGCGACGCCGACAGGTGCTCGACAAGCAGGCCGGTGAGTGCGTCGGGCGCCGCCTCCGGGACCCAGTGGGACACGCCGGTCAGCACCTCGAACCGGTAGCTGCCGGTCACCCATCGGGCGGTGTCCTCGGCGGCGGCCGGGCTGAACGCGACGTCTTCAGTCGGCCACACGTACAGCGTGCGAACCGGGATCGGGCCCACAGCCGCAGCTGACACGAGGTCGAAGGGCAGCGCGCGGTACCAGGCGAGGGCCGGGGTGAGCGCCCGTCTGGCGCCCAGCGTGCGCAGGTAGGTCAGCGCCCGCTCCTCCGCCAGGCCACTGCGGGTCAGCCACCAGGCGCCCAGGCGCGCGCCGAACATCGAGAGGACTCGTTCGGGCAGCCACGGCAGCTGGAAGAACAGCATGTACGACGACCGCAGTGCCTGCGTGCTGCCTGACAGCGCTCGTTGCAGGGCGCGCGGATGCGGCGTACCGATGACTGTCAGGCTGCGCAGCACCTGCGGTTCGCGTGCCGCCAGCGCCCAAGCCACCGCGCCACCCCAGTCGTGGCCGACCAGGTGGAACCGGTCGGTGCCTGCCGCCTCACCCAGGGCCAGGACGTCGTCGACCAGTTCGCCCATCCGGTACGCCCGCCGCCCGGTCGGTTGGGCGCCGGGCGAGTAGCCGCGCTGGTCGGGCGCCAGCACCCGGTAGCCAGCGCCAACCAGTGTGGGAACTACTGCTTCCCAGGACAGCCGCGTCGCGGGAAAGCCGTGCAGCAGGACCACCGGCTGCGCATCGAGCGGTCCCGCGTCGAGTACGTCGAAGGACAAGTCCGCGCGCGCGTAGGAGTGCACTCGACGATGTGCTCCGGCGGTCAGCGGCGGTCCTGATGCCAATCCAGCGCGGCGAGGTAGCGGTCGTACTCCGCGAGCAGTCGCTCCGCCGTGTCTTGCGCTTCGGGCACCCGACCCTTGACGGCGGTCACCGCGAACTTCGCTCCGCGGTAGTACGCCGGCAGCGTGGCCAGCTGCACCGCCTTGGGACCTGGGACAGGTTCCCCCGGCTGCGGCGGCTCTTGCGTCGTGGCGGGCAGATCCAGCTCCTGCAGCCGGTCGACGAGCTCGTCCTCGGTGATCCGGTCGGCGAAGTCACCGCCCACCTGACGGAAAACCTCAGTGCCGTCGGGCCGTACGACGACCACGGCCGGCTTGGCCATCGAACCGTCGTCGTCCCATACGTCATAGCGGCGGCTTGCTTCGGCACCGTCCGGGTCGGACAGGATCGGGAACGGCAGGCCGAGCTTGTCGACCATCGCGGCGTTGCGCTCAGGCGGATCGATGACGACGGCGACGACCTGCCCGCCGGCGGCGGTGATGCGGTGTTGCTGCTGTGCCAAGCTGACCAGCTGGCCGTTGCAATACGGTCACCAGTCGCCGCGGTAGAAGACGAGCACCGCCGCCGCGTCAAGATGGTCCGCGAGCGCCCACGGCGCGCCCGACTGGTCGGTGAGCGTGAACTGCGGGGCGCGGCTCATGGGACCTCCAGTGGCCGTTGGAGAGCGTACCCGTCCGAGTACAGCGTGCACTGGTCGCGCGGCGCGGTGCTTCTGACGTCAATCCGCCAGCCAGCGAGCCAGGTAACGCTCGGCGGGGCCAACATCGCCGTCGTCGGCGCGGCAGCCGATGTGACCGTCTGGTCTGATGACCAAAACGGCGTTCGCGCGAACCCGCAGTCGCCTCAGGAGTAGTCCTTTCGGATCGAACAGCACGTTGCCGCTGTCATGGCGGTCCAGCCGATGGATCGACAGCAGTGCGCCGAAGCGTTCGCTCAGCGCGTGCATTGCGGAGGTATCCCAGCGCGTAGCCGGACCGCAGAGCAGCAGGCTGAACCGTGGCCCAGCCAAGACCTCGTGCAACCAACGCGACGTTCCGTGGTCGAGGATCGTCCCGTCGGGCAGCCGGTCGCCGGCTCTCGGACGGCGAACGACCGGTCGCCTGGTCGGTTCGATGGCGGAACTGTTGCGATAGCGGACACCCAACTGGGA
>JBBSMJ010000155.1:0-4264 GCA_038233235.1 Actinomycetes bacterium
GGCCCGGGTGGCCCCGGTGGCCACTCTCCCGGCCGGCACACCGGGCTGGCAGCCGAGCACGCATTGCCCTTCGAGGGCGACATACTGCTCGTGCTCGACCCATGACCATGGGCCCTCGCCTCCGAAAGCTGGTGCTCACCGCGCACGTCACCACCTCGGTCGGCTGGCTGGGCGCCGTCGGTGTCTTCTTGGTTCTCGCCATCATCGGCCTCGCCGCCCAGGATGCCCAAACGGTGCGTGGCGCCTATCTCGTGATGGAGCCGGCCGCCTGGTTCGTCCTGGTCCCGCTGTCAGTCGCTTCGTTGCTCACCGGGGTCGTCCAGTCGCTAGGCACAGCGTGGGGCCTACTTCGGCACTACTGGGTGCTGTTCAAGCTGCTGATCAACGTCTTCTCCACCGTTGCCCTGCTGCTGTACATGCAGTCCTTCGCATACCTCGCCCGCGTGGCGGGCGATCCCACTGCCGACCTCGCCATGGTGCGAAGCACGTCGCCCGTGTTGCACGCCACGCTCGCGCTGCTGTTGCTGCTCGCTGCCACCGTCCTGGCGGTGTACAAGCCGCGGGGCATGACCCGCTACGGGCAGCGCAAGCAGCAGAGTCAGCGTGCGGTGTCTCGGGGGTACGAGCTGAAGACCTTGTCGCAGCGTTAGTTCGGTTTGCTCCCGCCGCCGCGGCTAGCCAGATCGGGCTCACCGCGAACGCGCCACGAAGGAGCGCGAACTGTCGGTGGGCTCGGGCACCATGAACCCCATGGGTCAGCTTGCACTCGAGGGCATGCCGCGGCGCCTCTACGCCTGCACGCCGTCGCGACTGACCTCCTGGCTGGACTGTCCCCGCCGCTACCGCTTGACCTACCTGCAACGCCCGCCCCCCGCCAAGGGACCGCCCTGGGCGCACAACAGTCTCGGTGCCGCGGTGCACAACACACTGGCTAACTGGTGGCGGCTGCCGGTCGAGCGGCGTACGACGGCTGCGGCCGGCGCGCTGCTCGAAGCGGGCTGGTTGGTCGACGGCTTTCGCGATGACGAGCAGTCGGCGCGTTTGCGGTCCCGTACGCGATCAATCGTCGAGGGCTACGTCGCAACGCTCGATCCGGATGACGAGCCGGTGGGGGTGGAGCGCACGGTGGGGCTGCGCACCGACGTGGTTGCGCTGTCCGGTCGGGTCGATCGGCTGGACCTGCGGGACGACGCAGCCGGGGGAGAGCTCGTGGTCGTCGACTACAAGACCGGCCGGCGTCCGCTCGCCACCGACGACGCCCGCAGCTCGCTGGCGCTGGCGATCTATGCGCTGGCCGCGTCCCGGGTGCTGCGGCGTCCGTGCCGGCGGGTGGAGTTGCACCACCTGCCCTCCGGCTCCGTCGTCGGCTGGGAGCACACGGGGGAAAGCCTGGGACGTCAGTTGCGTCGTGCCGAGTCGATCGCCGCGGAGTTGAGTGCCGCGGACGCCGTCTGGCGATCCGTCCAGCGGGTCGACCACGGCACTGAAGCAGAAGCTAGCGCGACCGCCGATTCGCAAGCGCAGCTCGACGAAGTCTTTCCGCCGCAGCCGGGTCCGCAGTGTGGCTGGTGTGACTACCGCAAGCACTGCCCGGAGGGCAGCCGGGTCGCTGCCGCACGCCAACCTTGGGACGGGCTAGCCGACGAAGGGGCTGCGCGGCTGTCGGGTGGGCTAGCTGACCAAGAGGCTGCGGGGCCGTCGGGTGCGCGAGCCACGTGAAGCCAGCGCGTGGGCCGCCTCATCCGACCGCGGTCCCTCACGTCCCGAGCTGCGCTCCGCGAACGGTCCGGCGCGCCCGGCGCGGCTAGCGCGGCGGCAGGGCGTGTAGCCGTACATCGACAAGACGGCCGTCGAGGGCTGTTGCGGTGAGGTACGTGCACGCGGGTTGGCGACGCCGGTCGGTTGGTGAGCCGGGGTTGAGCAGTCGCAGTCCGCCGACGGCAGTCGTATCCCACGGGATGTGGCTGTGCCCGAACACCAGCACGTCGGCATCGCGGAAGGTTCGAGAGCAGCGCTCCTCGCGGCCGCGGGCGGGGCCGCTGTCGTGCACGACCGCGAGGCGGACTCCGGCGAGCTCGGCATGGGCAACCTCCGGCAGCCGGGCGCGCAGGGGCGGTCCGTCATTGTTGCCGTAGACGCCGACCAGTCGTCGCGCCCTTTCCTCCAGCGCATCCAGCGTGGGCACGTCGATCCAGTCACCGGCGTGGATGACCACGTCGGCGATGTCGACCGCCGCCCACACCTCCGTCGGCAGTCCGCGCGCCCGTGTCGGCACGTGAGTGTCGGCGAGAAGGAGGAGGCGCACGAGCGCTGCGCTGGCGGTGGAACGTCAGCCGGTGGGGGATTGACCAGCCGGGCTGGCGTCTCTCTCGGTTGCTGCAGGCCGACCGGCTCCGCCACGGCGGCGGCGGCGACGTCCGGTGGCACCCGCCGGTCGCTCACCGTCGTTTGTCGGCTGCTCGCCACTCTGGGCGACATTCGGCGCCGCTGAACCGGCGGGCGAGCTGCTAGACACCGGTGCGTCACCACGCAGGCCGGCTCGCGTACGCCGGCGCTGGCGGTCACGCGGGGGCCGTGCTGGTCGCGTCACGTCGCCGTCGCGTCCGGTGCTGTCCGGCCGCTCGCTGTCGCGACGGTCGCCGCCTCGCGTATCGCCGCCTCGCGTGTCGCCGCGGCGGCTTTCGTCGTGCCGGCTGTTCGCACGGCTGCCGCCGCGGTTGTCGTCGCGCCGACCGGACGGCCGCGCGCCGCGCTGGCGGCCCGTCTCGCCCAGGTCCTCGAGCTGCTCCGCTCCCAGCCCGGCGCGGGTGCGCTGAGCACGCGGCAGCACGCCGGTCGCGCCGGCCGGGACGCCCAGCTTGGCGTACAGGTGCGGCGAGGAAGAGTAGGTCTCCGGCGGTTCCGGCAACCCCAAGTCGAGGGCTGTGTCGATCAAGGCCCATCGCGGCATGTCGTCCCAGTCCACGAAGGTCACCGCGATGCCGGCGGCACCTGCGCGGCCGGTGCGGCCGATGCGGTGCAGGTAGGTCTTCTCGTCCTCGGGGCACTGGTAGTTGACGACGTGGGTGACCCCCTCCACATCGATCCCCCGTGCTGCCACATCGGTGGCGACCAGTACGTCGATCTTGCCGCTACGGAACGCGCGCAGCGCTTGCTCCCGCTGGCCCTGGCCGAGGTCGCCGTGGACGGCGCCGGCGGGAAATCCGCGGTCGGAAAGGTCGTCGGCGACTTTCGAGGCGGTCCGCTTCGTGCGGCAGAACACCATGGTGAGACCGCGCCCTTCCGCTTGGAGCAGGCGGGCCAGCATTTCGACCTTGTCCATTGCATGCGCGCGGAAGACGTGCTGCGTGGTGAGAGCGACGGTGCGGCCCTCGTCGGGCTGCTCGGCGGTCATCCGCGTCGGCTGCCGCAGGTAGCGGCGGGCCAGGCTGACGACCTGGCCGGGCATGGTGGCGGAGAACAACATCGTCTGCCGGTTCTCCGGCGTCATCGCGATGATGCGCTCGACATCCGGCAGGAAGCCGAGGTCGAGCATCTCGTCGGCCTCGTCGAGCACCAGCACGCGTACATGAGAGAGGTCGAGGTGGCGCTGCCGTGCGAGGTCGAGCAGCCGGCCGGGCGTTCCGACGACCACCTCGATGCCGCGGCGCAGCGCCTCGACCTGAGGCTCGTAGGAGCGGCCGCCGTACACCGACATGGTGCGTACGCCGCGGCGTGCGCCCGCGGTCTGCAGGTCGGCGGTCACCTGGAGGCAGAGCTCGCGGGTGGGCACCACGACAAGCGCCTGCGGGCGGTCCGGTGCGACCAGGACGTCATGGTCGGGGTCGCCGGGTGCGACGACACGCTGCAGCAGCGGGATTCCGAAGGCGAGGGTCTTGCCGGTGCCGGTTTTCGCCTGGCCGACGAGGTCGCCACCGGCAAGCGCGATGGGCAGGGTCATGGACTGGATGGGAAACGGGGTGGTGATGCCGACGGCTTCGAGCGCGTCGGCGGTCTCGGGAAGAACCCCGAGTTCACGAAAGGTGGTCAGAACGTTGCCTCTCCGGGCTTTGTTGAGCGTGATCTAGAGGCCATCCTAGCCGCCGCTACGCTGCGGAGCATGGAACAGCCGGCGGAGCGGGTGCCCGACCCGTCGTCAGCACCCTCCGCGGCGGTGGCAGTCGGCGTCGATGAGGAGCCCTCCTACCGGGAGGCGGTCATCGATCTGCTGGGGCTGCTGGCGTACGGCGAGTTGACCGCGTTCGAGCGGCTCGCCGGTGACGCC
>JBBSMJ010000156.1:0-4259 GCA_038233235.1 Actinomycetes bacterium
CCGGCATGGTCAGCGCCCGGTGCAGCGCCGCCGCGGTCTCCGACACGTCGTACGGGTTGACTACGGCGGCGTCCCCGCCCAACTCGTGCACCGCACCCGCCTCCCGGGAGAGTACGAGGGCCACGCCGCGTTCGGAGACGACCGGCACCTCCTTGGCGACGAGGTTCATGCCGTCCCTGATCGGGTTGACCACGAGTACGTCGGCAATGCGGTACGCCGCCAGCGATCTGGCGAAGTCGTCGTCGACGGCCAGCACGAGGGGACGCCAGTCGGTGGTACCGAACTCGTCCTCGATCTCTGCGGCGATGCGCTGCACCGAGGCGGTGTACTCGCGATAGACGGGCAGGTCGTGGCGGCTGGGATAGGCGAAGGCGACGTGCACCACCTTCCCCCGCCACTCCGGTCGGGTGCGCAGCAGCTCCCGATAGGCGGCCAGCCCACGCACGATGTTCTTCGACAGCTCGGTGCGGTCCACCCGGAGCACCACTCGGCACTGTCCGACCGTTTCGAGCAGGGTGGCGCGCTTGGCTTCCACGTCAGGCTGCTGCGAACGCTCCCGCAGGTAGTCCCCGTCGATGCCCAACGCGTGGACGCCCACCGCGGTAACCCGGCCGTCGTGGGTGACGGTCAACGCCTGGTAGTCCACATCGACGTGGAGTACCCGCGCGCAGCAGGCGAGGAAGGCGCGCGCCCAGCGGATGGTTAGGAACGCCGCCCGGTCGGCGCCGAGCACGCCGAGCAATATTTCGCGGGCGACGTCGGCGGGCAGCAAGTCGAAGTAGTCGGCCGGCGCCCACGGTGTGTGAGAGAAGTGGCCGACCCGCAGGTCGGGTCGCCGTCCCCGCAGCAGCCTGGGCACCAAGGTCAGGTGATAGTCCTGCACCAACACCTTGGCGCCCGGCGCCGCGTCGCTGGCGATCGCGTCGGCGAAGGTCGCGTTGTAGGCGACGTAGGAGTCCCAGTCCCGGCGGAACGACGCGTCGAAGTGGGGCACCGTCGGGATGTCGTAGAGCAGGTGGTGCACGAACCACAGGACCGAGTTGGCCACCGCGTTGTACGCCCGATTGAACGTCGTCGCGTCGATGTCGAGCATGCGCACCGCCGCGCCACCGGTGTCGTGTCCGGCCTCGTCGAGCCGGCGCCCGCCCGCCCGGCGGGTCGCCGCCCGATCGGCGTCGGTCAGGGCCGTACAGATCCACAGGCCCGTCTCGCCGGTCTCGCCGGCCACCGCCGAGAGCCCGGACACCAGACCACCGCCGCCGCGCCGAAGCGACAGCCTGCCCTGCTCGTCGATGGCGAAGGACACCGGTCCCCGATTGGAGGCGATGAGGACGTCGGCGGAACCCGCGACCGGCATGACGTCGAGGCTATTCCAGTGGTCTGTGGATCAGCGGGACTGCAGTGCCCACCGCACCGCCTCGACCCAGCCGGAACCGTTGGTGCCCGTGCACACGGTGACGTTGTCGAGGGCGGCAGCCGCGGTGGCAGTAGCCGGCGCGGCGGCACCGTTGGCCACCAGGAACAGCCGGGCGACGTACGGCGCCATCTCGAGGTCACTCACCGAGTCGCCTACCGCGACCGCATCCTGGGCGCACAGCCCCCGCCGGGCGAGGTCGGCGGCGACCCCCTGGCCCTTGGACAGCCCGTCGGGCATGAGGTGGTAGACGTGCACCGGCCCGTCGACGGCAGCCAGTCCCCGCCGCGGCAGCATGCCGTTGTCCCGCAGGCGCGCCCACGGCACGCCGGCGTCGGCCAACCAGTGCTGGGCCTCCACCACGTCGACCGATCCCCGCAGCATCACGTCCGCGTCGTGGCCGAGGTGCCAAGGAGCGTGGTACTCCAGCTGGCCGGCATAGCGCTCGAACAGCCGGTCGACGACGCCCAGATCGTGCAGGACCTGCACCGGAGTGGTGTCGTACGTCTCCGGCATCGCGCCGCGCAGCACGGACGAGCGGGTCGCGCGATCCCAGCCGAGGACGGCGCCCATCTCCCCCACATAGCCGTCAGCTCCGAAGATCCGGCACGCCTCCTGCAGCTGCGGCCGGGTCCGGCCGGAGACCAGCACCAGCTGTAGGTCGGTGGCCAGCAGGTCGACCAGGGCGCGGGCCGGCTCCAGCGTCGGCTGGGCGTCGACGTCATGGAAGAAGCAGCCGTACGGGCCGACCATGGTGCCGTCCAGGTCGGAGTAGACGACACGAACCGGGGTGCGGACGGGCGGGCGGGCAGCCATGCGCGGAGCGTACGGGGCTACGGGCACCGAACCGCAGGACGGAGCTTGCACTCTCCCCAGGAGAGTGCTAAACAAGGGAGTTAGCACTCCCCACCCGGGAGTGACAGACCGGCAGGGCGAGGTCGCAGTTCCCGCAACCGCTCGACGCGGCCGGGCACGGGCCGTCCGTCGCGGGCGCCACCGCCGGTTATCCGCTGAAGTCCCGATCCAGGAGGACGCATACGTATGGCCAAGACAATCGCCTTCGATGAAGAGGCGCGGCGTGGGTTGGAGCGTGGCATGAACCAGCTCGCCGACGCCGTCAGGGTGACGCTAGGCCCAAGGGGCCGCAACGTCGTACTCGAGAAGAAGTGGGGAGCCCCCACGATCACCAACGACGGTGTGAGCATCGCCAAGGAGATCGAGCTCGAGGACCCGCACGAGAAGATCGGCGCGGAGCTGGTCAAGGAGGTCGCCAAGAAGACCGACGACGTCGCCGGTGACGGCACGACGACCGCGACGGTGCTCGCTCAGGCGCTGGTCCGCGAGGGCCTGCGCAACGTCGCCGCCGGCGCCAATCCGATGGCGCTCAAGCGCGGCATCGAGTCGGCTGTGGAGCGCGTCGCCGAGCAGCTGTCGGCGCTCGCGAAGGACGTCGAGACCAAGGAGCAGATCGCCTCGACCGCTTCGATCTCCGCGGGTGACAACGCCATCGGCGAGATCATCGCCGAGGCCATGGACAAGGTCGGCAAGGAAGGCGTCATCACCGTCGAGGAGAGCAACACCTTCGGGCTCGAGCTCGAGCTCACCGAGGGCATGCGCTTCGACAAGGGTTACATCTCGCCGTACTTCGTCACCGACGCCGAGCGCATGGAGGCCGTCCTCGACGACCCGTACGTGCTCGTCGTCAACTCGAAGATCTCCGCAGTCAAGGACCTGCTCCCGCTGCTGGAGAAGATCATGCAGTCCGGTAAGCCGCTGGCCATCCTGGCCGAGGATGTCGAGGGCGAGGCGCTCGCCACGCTGGTCGTCAACAAGATTCGCGGCACCTTCAAGTCCGCCGCGGTGAAGGCGCCAGGTTTCGGCGACCGTCGCAAGGCCATGCTGCAGGACATCGCGATCCTCACCGGTGGTCAGGTGATCAGCGAGGAGGTCGGCCTCAAGCTGGAGAACGCCGGCGTCGACCTGCTCGGCCGTGCCCGCAAGGTGGTCATCACCAAGGACGAGACGACCATCGTCGAGGGTGGCGGAGACGCCGAGCAGATCTCCGGGCGGGTCAACCAGATCCGCGCCGAGATCGAGAAGAGCGACTCCGACTACGACCGCGAGAAGCTGCAGGAGCGGTTGGCCAAGCTGGCTGGCGGCGTCGCCGTCATCAAGGCGGGGGCGGCCACCGAGGTGGAGCTCAAGGAGCGCAAGCACCGCATCGAGGACGCGGTGCGCAACGCCAAGGCCGCAGTCGAGGAGGGCATCGTCCCCGGTGGGGGCGTCGCGCTGCTGCAGGCGGGGAAGAGTGCGTTCGAGAAGCTCGACCTCGAGGGTGACGAGGCCACCGGCGCACAGATCGTCAAGATTGCGCTGGAGGCACCGCTGAAGCAGATTGCCATCAACGCCGGCCTCGAAGGCGGCGTCGTGGCAGAGAAGGTCCGCAACCTGCCGGACGGCCAGGGCCTGGACGCCGCGACCGGGGAGTACAAGGACCTGGTCAAGGCGGGCATCATCGACCCGGCCAAGGTGACCCGGTCGGCGCTGCAGAACGCGGCGTCCATCGCCGGGCTCTTCCTGACCACCGAGGTGGTCATCGCGGACAAGCCGGAGAAGGACAAGGTCGGCGCCGGTGCCGGAGGCGGCATGGGCGGCGGGGACATGGACTTCTAAGTCCAGTCGACCTCGCACAAGCGCGTACGAAGGGGCGGTCCTCCCACGGGGGGCCGCCCCTTCGGCGTACCTGGCGTCTAGAGGTGGCCGAGACGGGCGACGGTGGAACCGTCGCGTTCGCACACCCAGCGGGGATCCGCGCCCAGGTCGGGCTCCACCCGCAATTCGTGGC
>JBBSMJ010000157.1:0-4239 GCA_038233235.1 Actinomycetes bacterium
GTGGATGGCGAGGTTGACACCGCACCGCTGCGCGGTGTCCGCCACCCGGGCGAGGCCTTCAACGACAGCCGGCTGCAACCAGTGCTGCGGAAGCCCCATAAGCGCCTTGGTGGCCAACCGGACGTCGCGTACGGAGTCGACTTCGAGCAGGCGCATGAGGAACGACTCGAGGTTCTTCCACGGCATGTTCGCCACGTCACCGCCGGAGACGACGACGTCGCGTACGCCCGGCGTGCGGCGCAGGTAGTCGATCATCGCGTCGGCGCGGTCCGTGGGCTTGAGCGACAGCTTCAACTTGTCGACCTGCGGCGTGGAATTGCCCACGAGGTCCATGCGGGTGCAGTGCCCGCAGTACTGCGGGCAGGTCGGCAGCATCTCGGCCAGCACCTTGGTCGGGTAGCGGTGCGTGAGGCCTTCGACCGCCCACATGTCGTGCTCGTGCAGGGAGTCGCGGGAGGCGTGCGGATGGCTCGCCCAGTCCGTGCGCCGGTCGGAGAAGACGGGCAGCATGTAGCGGCGTACCGGGTCGGCGTAGAAGGAGTCGGTGGCGGGCAGCTGGCGCGGCACCATCGTGTTGAGCATCTGCGGGGGGAGCAGCATCGACATGGTCGCCCGCTCCGCCTGGTCCCGCGCCAGGTCGGCGTAGAAGCGCTCGTCCAGCAGGTCGCCCATGACCGCGCGCAGCTGGGCGATCGTCTTGACGCAGTGGGCGCGCTGCCACTGCGCGGATCCCCACTCCTCCTCGGTGACCGCCCGCCAGCCGGGCAGCCGGGTCCAGTCCGGCTCGACCAGCTCCCGGCGCCGGTAGTGGTAGGGCTGCTCGATCCCAGCTGCGGCGGCGACCGCAACCTGGTGAGCCGATGGCTCCGCGGCGGGTGAGGCGAGCACGTCGGCGACGCCAGGCTTCTCGGTCATCCCGCTAGAGTACGAAAGGATTAGCGGTCATACCAAGCCGCGGCCGTAAATTCCGCTGCGGCGTTCTTCTGACGAGGTGAGGGAGGCACCATGTCCGCACGTCCGGAGGGGTCCCCGGTCGGACTGCACCGGGTGCTCGAACCGGTCGGGGCGTTGCCGCAGGCGGCGTACCGGTTGGATGCCCGTCCGACACTGTGGCCAGACGAGGTGCGGGTGCGGGTCGACCGGCTCAACCTCGACGCGGCGTCGTACCGCCAGCTTCGCGAGGCGCACGGCGGCGACGGCGCGGCCGTACGCGCGGCGGTGCTGGAGATCATCGAGCGCCGGGGGAAGATGCAGAACCCGGTGACCGGCTCGGGCGGCATGCTGGTCGGCGTCGTCGACGAGGTCGGACCTGACTCGCCGCTCGGCCTGCAGGTCGGCCAGCGGATCACCACCCTGGTCTCGCTGACCCTGACCCCGCTGCGGGTGACCGACGGTCTGGCCGGCTGGGACGGCCGGTCTGAGCAGGTGCCGGCGCAGGGGCACGCGATCTTGTTCGGCCGCTCCATCGCCGCCGTGCTGCCAGGCGATCTCCCGACTCCGCTGGCGATGGCGGTCATGGACGTGTGTGGCGCCCCGGCGTTGACCGCCCGGGTCGTGGAGGGCTACTGCCGTCGCGGTGCCGGTCACGCTGCCGGACACAGCACCGGGCGCGGCGCCGGACACAGCACCGGACGGGACGCCGGACAGGGTGGCGCGCCGACCGTTGCGGTGATAGGGGGAGCCGGCAAAAGCGGATCCCTGTCGTTGGTGGCGGCCCGGCGGGCCGGCGCGGCGCGGACGGTGGGCGTCGTACCGGGGGAGACGGAAGCGGAGCTGCTGCGGGCGGCGGGCCTGGCCGACGCGGTGGCCCTCGCCGACGCGCGCGATCCGGTCGCACTGGCTGCGGCGGTCGAGGCCGAGCTCGGCAGGCCGGCCGACGTCACGATCGTCTGCGTCGACGTCCCCGGCTGCGAGCACGGGGCGATCCTCGCGACGGCCGGCGGCGGCACCGTCGTCTTCTTCTCCATGGCCACCTCCTTCTCCGCGGCAGCGCTGGGGGCCGAAGGCCTCGCCGCCGACGTCACCATGCTGGTCGGTAATGGGTACGTGCCCGGCCATGCGGCGTACGCGCTAGACCTGCTGCGCAGCGACGAAGGCGTACGCCGCCTCTTCGAGCGCCGCCTCGCCGCCGACTGAGGTCAGCCACTCGAACTTCCCTTAGCCGACCCCACCGGTGCGTGGCCGCCGGGGCAGCGCCCGCGCCGTGAGGATGGCCGCCGTGGTGGCGCCGACGAGATTGGCTACCAGGTCACGGGCGGTGTTCTCGTATCCGCCCACGTTGGTCTCCGACAGGATCTTGGTCAGCAGGTACTCGACCACCTCGTTGACGGCGCCGAGTCCGCAGCCCGCCGACACGATGACGACCGCAGCCGCCAGCCGTGGATCGGGCGCCTTGGCGAGCTGGGCGCGCAGGCCCTCCCACACGGCGCGCCCGACGAACCCGAAACCCCACGCGTGCTGCAGGTTGTCGTAACGGACGATCCGGTCGAGCAGCCACTGTTCATACAGCACGCCGTCTCCGACGGGCACCATGCCACCAGCGACGTGCCCTAGGGCGAACACCACGAGCCCCCAGATCGCGAGGCCCGACAACCCGACCCGCAGGTGCACCGTCGTGACCAGCACCGCACCCGTGAGGAGCACCGCCGCGTAGACCGGCCAGTCAGTCGCACCGGTTGCTGCTCCCACGCCCAGCCCGAGACTCCCACCGACCACCAGCAGGGTCACCGGCACAGCATGTCGGCGGAGCTCTGGCAGCAGTTCGCGTTCGCGTTCCTCTCGAGTGGGCGGCATCGCGGCATGCTAAGAGGTCTAGCGAAACCCATCGTCGCAGGTCAGCGACGGGTGCCTGGTTCGCGGCACCGCCCGGTACCCCGGGGACGCATGATGGTTACCCGAAGGCGGTGTCGCGATGACGGAACCGGATTGGGAACGCCTAGCACAGAGTGCACCGGGCAGAATGACCGTCGTGTCCATCGACGTAGAGCTGGTCGTGGTTGCGCTACGCCAGGCCGGTGCGCATTTCGCCTATGCGCACGGCAGCCGCAACGACGGCACGGCCCGCCCCGATAGCGACCTCGATGTGGCTGCATGGTTCGGCCGACGGGACGCGCCGGCATCGTGGGAGGTCGATGTCCCTAGTGCCGTCGACCTGCTGGTCTTGGACAGGGCGCCGCTGTACCTCGCGGGCAGGATCGCGATGAGCGGCCGGCTGCTGTTCGACGACGACCCGTCGGCACGAGTTCGTTGGGAGGCTGATACCCGCACGATGTATCTCGACGAGCTGCCCTACATCGAGCAGATGGCCTGCGAATACTTGGAAGCGTTGGCCGCCCGTGGTCGACGCTGAACGTCTCAGCCGGATCTTGGCCAGAGTGTCGTCCGACGTGGCGGAGCTCCGCGAAACTGGCCAGGAGGCCGGGCTGGCGGAGGACAGTGTCCGGCTGCGCGCGGTGAAGTACGGCTTCGTCACCGCTATCGAGGGGTGCCTGCGAGCTGCCCAGCACGTAGTCGCCTCCGAAGGCCTCGCCATGCCGGAGAGCAACGCAGACGGCGTGCGGCTGCTCGGGCGCCAAAGCATCGTCGAACCGGACGTGGCCGACGCCGTCGGTCGGGCCGTGGGGTTCCGCAACGTTCTCGTTCATGAGTACGTCGATGTCGATGACGCGCGCGTCGTCGCGAGCCTCTCCCTGCTCGACGACTTGAACGACTTCGTGTCGCAGCTCGCAGCGTGGGCGGCACGCCAGTAGCTAGGGGCAACCGTCACTGCCGTAGGCGACGCGCGAGGAGTTGTTCGTGGGTGTGGCTGCCGTGGCCGAGGGCGGGCGGGGGTCGGGACTGGTAGCGGTGGCCGGTGGGGGTGGTCCATTCCACGCCGCCCACCGCCGTGTCGGGGCTGGTGGTGACCTTCCAGCCGGGGTGGTGCCGGCAGGCGTGAGTGCGGGGGCACAGGCCCTGACTGTTGGTGGCGGTGGTCGGCCCGCCGGCGGCGAAGGGGAGAAGGTGGTCGATGTCGCGGATCGTGCCGGTGCAGCCGGGGCCGCGGCATTCCTGGTCGCGGGCGATGATCAGCTTGCGCAGCAGCCCGTCGAAGCGGCGGCGGCGGGTATCGATGGTGAGCACCCGCCCGTCGATCGGGTCGGTGACCAGTCGCCGCAACCAGGCATTGCTACTGGTGGCGAGCTCACGGGCGACACCGGCGGGTAGTGCGCCATAGCCGTGGAGAGTGGCGGGGGCGGA
>JBBSMJ010000158.1:0-4237 GCA_038233235.1 Actinomycetes bacterium
ACCAAGTTCCTCGTCGGCAAAGACGGGCGGACCATCAAGCGTTACGGTCCGAGCACCGAGCCGGCCCAGATCCTCCCGGACATCGAGAAGGCCCTCGCAACCTGACCGTGCCCGTTGGCGAACCGCGTCTGCGGCGTTAGCTAGGCCGACCGGGTAGAGCTCAGCTGAGCCGCGCGCACAGGTCGACGAGCTGGCCCTTGCCCTCGTACCGCCCCACGAGGGCGCCGTCCGCGTCGAGGGTGAACTCGTAGCGGCCGACAAGCAGGACCGCCCCGGCGTTCGAGGTGAAGACGAGGTTCCGTCCGGTCGACACCGTGGCTGTCAAGCCGCCGCCCAGGCTGCGGTCCTTGAAGATGCCGCCGAGGCGTTGGGTTGTGCTGGCGCCGGTCGCGTCGTTGGTCAGCGTGAAGACGTTGCGCGGGCCGGTGACGATCGTGGAGTCGCCGCGGTCGATGACCTTGGTCTTGCCCGAGGCGTCGAGGCTCAGCGGGAAGGCGCAGACCACTCCAGCCGGGTAGTCGATGCTTACGTCGAACTCCTCGGGCGGAGCGGCGGCCGCCGAGGAGGCGGGCAGCACGGCGAGGACGGCGGCGGTGGCGAGGAGAGCGGGGGTACGACGCATAGCGGGCTCCGGTCAGGAGGAGACGGGTGCGGCACTGCTGCCGAGCGCGCACTGTAGCGCCGACCTGCCCGACTGTCACCTGCGTCCTCCCAGCGGGGAACCGCCTCCGTCGGCGTCGGGGCCCGCCACCACGCCGACGATCCGCCCGGTGATCGGGTAGCTCTCGCCGGCGGTCTGGGCGAGGGCTGGGGACGGCGCCAGGTGTTCTACCGGGGTGTCCTGCGGTACCGGGAGCCCTAGCTACTTCGACCTGAAGAAGTCGCCGGCCTGCTGGGCGAGGGAGACGGCGGGCCCGCCCGCCGGTATTGATCTCCGATCGCGGGGTCGATCAGCCGGCCAGGGCCCCGATCTTGACCAGGTTGTGGGCGAAGACCCCCTGTCCGGTCCAGATCTTCGCCCCCTCGGTGCCGTCCAACCGGGTGCGTTCCCAGCCGTATCCCCGTTTGAGGCTGCTGATCCGGCCCTCGCTTCCGGTTCTCCACTTGACGGTCTTGCGGAACGCGGGTCTGTGTTCTTCGGCCTGTCGCGTCTTGCCGGGTTTGCCTTTGCGCGGGATCACCACGGTGCGCACGCCCAAGTCGCGCAGGTCCTCCTCGACGCCGGCCTCGCCGTAGCCCCGGTCGGCGGTGACGGTCCGCGGCTTACGGCCGGTGCGCTTGATGACCCGCTCGACCGCGGGAGCCAGCTGCGGCGCGTCGGGCGGGTTGCCCGGCTCGAGGGTGTGGTCGAGGACGACGCCGTCGTCGTTGTCCACGACCTGGCCCTTGTAGCCGAACTCCACCGGCTTGCCGAGCCGGCCCTTGGCGATCGGTCGGGCGTCCTGGTCGTGCAGGCTGACCCGCCGGGTCGCGCCGTCCGGGGTGATCCCCGCGACCCGCTGGCGGGTCTGCGCGGCGACCCGCCGGGTGACCTCGAGCAGCTCGGTCAGGTCGTTGACCGCGCGGCGCAGCCGGCCCCGGCGCCGACCCGCGGCGGCGTCCCGCCCGAAGACCTCGTCGTCGGTACGCCCGGCAAGGCCGAGATCGCGGACGTGCCGTGCGTCGTATCCCTGATCGGTCAGGTGCCGGGCGACAGCGGGGCTGAACCTCTCGTCGATGAGGAACCTCACGAGGCCAAGAAGCGCTCTCGCTCTCGGGCCGCCTGCTCCGCGCGTTCCGCCGCTGCCTCGTTGCGGTCGATCATCGACTCGACCTCGTCGGGGTTGGCCGCGGCGAACGACACCGCGGAACGAACCAGTCGTTCGGCAAGGTCGAGCTGCTTTGCGGCCGCGCCGACGCGCGCGTCGCCGCGCTTGCCGGTGTGCCGGAGCGCAGCCACGATCTCCCACACGTCCGGACCGCCGGCCACGGCCGCACGTCGCCCGGCCGGCCCATCGCGGTAGACGATGCCCGAATGTGCAGACGTCTTGAGGCCTTCGTCGAGGAGGCGGGCCACAAGACTCGTCTCGCTGACCCCATCATCGTGAGCGCGCTTTGCTAGCCGGTCCTTGAGCTGCGGGTGAAGCCGGTAGGAGACCGATGCCGGCATGGTGACCACCTCCTGTAGGGCAGCGTACCGCGCCTGCACTACACGTGGACGGCCGATACCCTCCGAGCGCGCTTCACGGAGTTCGGTAGATGCTGCTGCGGGCGCCAACGCCGACCACTGTGACTGTCCGAGTGTTGTCGTCGACACGGTAGAGGACCCGGTAGGTTCCGCGGCGAGCGCTGAGGCGGTCATCGAGCGGCGGGGTGAGCCGCTTGCCGACCCGGTACGGATCACCCAGTAGCGGGCCGCTGATGAACTCATGGACGGCGAAGGCAACGCTGTCGGGCAGACGTTCGGCCAACTGTCGGCGAGCAGTGCGGGTGATCACCAGCCGGTAGCGGGCCGGCTGGGTCACGCCGAAGCTCGGCGCCGGCGCATCGCCGCGGCGAGCTCGGCCTCCGTTTCGATGTTGCCGGCGGCGAGGTCAGCCTCGGAGTCGGTGAGCTGGCGGACTAGATCCTGATCGGAGAGGACCGCGATCGTCTCTTCCATGGCTTCGAGGTCGGCAGGGGACAGCAGGACGGCCGAGGGGCGCCCGTGCACGGTGACGGTGACCCGCTCGTGCTGCTTGCTGACGCGACCGACGATCTCTGACAGGTGGGCCTTGACCTCAGCGAGCGGCACGACGGACATAGTTATAAGTGTGACTAATCCGCCGACTTCTGTCCACCTGCTGCTTCACCAGCGAGCTAGGACGGCCCGGTGCAACTCCGCAGCCGCCGTGGAGACGTCGTCGTGCTCCCAGACGCGTACCACCATCCAGCCGGCTTTGGTGAGCCGCCGATCCGTGTCGCGGTCCCTCGTCACGTTCTGATCGAGCTTGTTGGCCCACCAGGTCGCGTTCGCCTTCGGGGATGTGCCGTGCTGCGGGCACCGGTGCCAGAAGCAGCCGTCCACGAAGACTGCGACCCGCGCCCCAGGGAAGACGACGTCCGCGCGGCGGCTTAGGCCCGGCACCACGCCCTGGTCGACTCGGAACCGCAGCCCGAGGCGAAACAGCTCCCGACGCAGCGCGATCTCCGGCTTGGTGTCCCGGCGGCGCTGCGTCTTCATCCGCCGGAGCGCATCCGTCGACGACGCGGCCGGATCGTCCATCAGATGCGCGCGAAGGTGGTGTCGTACTCGTTGGCCATGCGCACGACCATGCTGCCGTAGTGAAAGGAGTCGCCGGGCTGTGGCGCCGGCGAGTCACCGACGATCTCCACCGGTCCGCCGTCGTTACGCAGCCGCATCACGGTGATTCCGACCGCATCGAAACCGATCTCGGAGGAGGCCGAGCGCCGCGGAATTTCCGCGACCTTGCGCAGCACCCGTTCGGTGTCCGCCGGCTGGCGATGCGGGGTCACCGCCGGGCTGCGCTCGGCGAGGTCGAATGCGTTCAACAGCGGGGAGAGGAACTCCTCCGCGTTGTTGACCTGCACGTAGCCGATCGCCAGCGCCTGCCGAGACGCACCGTGCACGCACAGGTGGGAGGAGTTCAACTCGTCGTACAGCCGGGGCAGCGACTTCACGTGCGCGGTCATCGCTGCCTTGGCCTCCAGGGCAACCAGTACGGCACCGACCGGTGCGATGGGAAAGCTGGGGATGGCGTCCAGGACGCCCCGCTCGAGGTCGCCGAGGGCGATCCCGTACGACGCTGCGAGGCCGGCGAAGGTGCGCCCGCCAGGCGCCTCACCACCCGGCCGGGCGATCACCAAGTCGAGGTCCTTCTTCCGGCCGGTGGCGAAGTCGGTCATCGTGTGGTTGACGCCCAGCACCACCTTGCCGGCCTCGACGTGCCGGCGCAGCAGGGAGGAGGTCGCGAGCAGGTCGAGCGCGACGCCCCAGGACCCGACCTTGGAGTGCCGGTCAGATCGCGGGTGGTATTGCCACCGATTTCCGAACCGGTCCGGCACGCTCGCCTGCTGCAGGAATCGCGCGAGGATCTCGGGACCGTGCACTGTGGGAGGCTAATGGCCGGCGTGCGAGCGGGTCATCGGCCGTTAGACCGCCAGTGGCTCCATGCCGAGAGCACCGGTCAGGTCGACATGCTCGGCGATGTCGGCGCGGAAACCGGGATGCCGGCCGAGGTTCCCCTGCTGCAGGCGT
>JBBSMJ010000159.1:0-4237 GCA_038233235.1 Actinomycetes bacterium
GCGAGCGGCGCTTCCCCGCCAGTCCTGCCGCCCGAGATCGTGGCCCGTACGCAGCAGCGCTACCGCGAGGCCTACCGACGGCTCACCGCGGATCAACAACCATCCACAGCCACCGGTGTAACCCCTCCGCCGCGGCCGTCCGGCGGCTAAGGTCGCGTCCATAGACCGCTGGGGGGACTGGGGGAGCTGTGGCTCGCGTCGTCGTTGACGTCATGCTCAAGCTGGAGATCCTCGATCCGCAGGGACAGGCTGTGCTGGGCGCGCTGCCGCGGCTCGGCTTTTCTCAGGTCCGTGAGGTCCGCCAGGGCAAGCACTTCGTCCTCGACCTCCCTGGCGTGGAGGAGGCGGAGGCGCTCGAGCAGGCGGCGCTGATCGCCGAAACGCTGCTGGCCAATCCGGTGATCGAGGAGTACGCCGTGCGTCACGCCGGATAGGCGGGGCGTTTAGTAGGTCGCCTTGTCCGGGGAAACCTGCCGGTATGGCGTCGAGAAGGGGGGCGAGGGCAATGCGCCTCACCTTGACGCTCGCACTTCCCCGCGACACCTTCAGCGTGCCGGTCGTCCGTCGCGTGCTCACCGATGCGATGGCGACGCTCGGCGTCCTGGAGGACTGCGTGAGCGATGTGGCGGTGGCGTTGTCCGAAGCGTGCACCAACGTGCTGCGCCACGCCCGGGAGGGCGACGCGTACGAGGTTTCTGCCGGCATCAACGAACGGTCCTGCGTGCTCCAGGTGACCGACAAGGGTGCCGGTTTCGCCGCTGACGACCTTGGCCGCGTCGATGCACATCCGGAGTCCGAGTTCGGGCGCGGTATCCAGCTCATGCGCTCTCTCGTCGACGACTTGCACTTCGAGCGACTGGAAGCGGGCGGCACTGTGGTGCGGCTGGTCAAGGAGTTGGCATGGCGCGAAGGGGCACCGCTACGGATGCTCGCCGCGGCCCTCGAACCGGCCGTCGGGGAACCGCCGGTCTGGGAAGAGGCCGTGGGAGGACCGGCCGACAGCGGCCAGCAGAATGCCGGACAGTAGGCCCGGCACCGTGCGCCCTCGATAACCGCGCGCCCTCGATAACCTTCCGCCCATGCCCTCCCGCGTCGGCGTCGTCACGTTTCCCGGCTCCCTCGACGACGTCGATGCGCAGCGGGCGATTGCCATGGCCGGCGGTGAGCCGGTGCCGCTATGGCACGGTGACGCAGGCCTGCGCGACGTCGATGCTGTCGTGTTGCCCGGGGGGTTCTCCTACGGCGACTACCTGCGTTGCGGCGCGATTGCTCGCTTCTCCCCGGTCATGGGGGCGGTGTCCGACGCTGCCCGCGCCGGGATGCCGGTGCTGGGCATCTGCAACGGCTTCCAGATTCTCTGCGAGTCCCATCTGCTGCCCGGGGCGTTGACCCGCAACGCGGGCTTGCACTTCGTCTGCCGGGATCAGCGGTTGCGCATCGAGAACGCCGATACGGCGTGGACCTCGGCGTACGCGGTTGGTCAGCAAGTTCTCGTGCCGCTCAAGAGCGGCGAGGGGCGTTACGTCGCCGACGCCCGCACCGTGCGCGAGCTTGACGACGCCGGGCGGGTGGTGGCCCGCTACGTCGACGGCAACCCCAACGGGTCCCTCGGCGACATCGCCGGCATTGCCAATGCAGAGGGCAACGTCGTGGGCCTGATGCCACACCCGGAGCACGCGATCGATCTCCTCACCGGGCCTTCGGCCGACGGGCTGGGCTTCTTCTCCTCGGTCCTTTCCGCGATGGTTGCCGCGTGATCGACCAGCCCTTCGCCGCGCTCGGCCTGAAGGAGGAGGAGTATCTCCGCATTCACACGGTGCTGGGTCGCCGTCCGACGGCGACCGAGTTGGCGATGTACGCGGTCATGTGGAGCGAACACTGCTCGTACAAGTCCAGCCGGGTGCATCTGCGCCGGCTGGCGGCGACCGCGCGCGCGGGTGCCGGTGCCCCACTGCTGGCGGGGATGGGAGACAACGCCGGCGTCGTCGACGTCGGCGGCGGTCTGGCGGTGACGTTCAAGGTCGAGTCGCATAACCACCCGAGCTTCGTCGAGCCGTACCAGGGCGCGGCGACCGGCGTGGGCGGCATCGTCCGCGACATCCTCGCGATGGGCGCGCGCCCCGTCGCTGTCATGGACTCGCTGCGTTTCGGTCCCGCCGACGCGCCGGACACCGCCCGGGTGCTGCCCGGCGTGGTGGGTGGGGTCGCGGGCTACGGCAACTGTCTCGGACTGCCCAACGTCGGCGGCGAGGTCGGGTTCGACCCGTCGTACGCCGGCAATCCGCTCGTCAACGCGCTCTGCCTCGGTGTCCTGCGCCACGAGCAGCTGCAACGCGCCGCCGCGACCGGGGAAGGCAACGCCGTCGTCTTGCTCGGCGCGAGAACAGGGCGAGATGGCATCGGCGGAGTCTCGGTGCTGGCCAGCGCCACCTTCGCCGACGAGGGGGCCGGCGGGTCGAGCGCCGGGCGGGCGCAACTCCCGAGCGTGCAGGTCGGCGATCCGTTTACCGAGAAGGTGCTCGTCGAGTGCTGTCTCGAGCTCTTTGCGCGAGACCTCGTTGTCGGCGTGCAGGACCTCGGCGGCGCCGGGCTGACCTGCGCGCTCAGCGAGACCTCCGCCGCCGGGGGGGTGGGCATGCGGGTCGCTCTGGAGCGAGTGCCGCTGCGGGAGACCTCGATGGCCCCGCAAGAGGTACTGGTGTCGGAGTCGCAGGAGCGCATGCTCGCCGTCGTCCGTCCCGCCGCGGTCACCGAGGTGCTCGACCTGTGCGGCCGCTGGGGCGTGCCGGCGACGGTGGTCGGGGAGGTGACCGCGACCGAGCGGCTGGTCGTGACCTGGCACGGCAGGACCGTCTGCGATGTCCCCCCGGCGTCCCTGGCCGACGAGGGTCCGGTCTACGAACGGCCGCTGTGCCGGCCGGCCGACCAGGACCAGCTGGTTGCCGACGAGCCGACGGCGCAGCGGCTGCTCCGTCCGCGGACCGGCGCGGAGCTGCGGGCGACGCTGCTGCGCATGATCGCCTCCCCCGAGCTGTGCGCCCGGTCGTGGATCACCGACCAGTACGACCGCTACGTGCAGGGCAATACCGTGCTGGCCCAGCCGGAGGACGCGGGCGTCGTACGCCTCGACGAGGACAGCGGGCTGGGCGTCGCCCTCGCGCTGGACGGCAACGGACGCTTCGCCCGGCTCGACCCGTACGCCGGCACCCAGCTCGCGCTCGCCGAGGCGTGGCGCAACGTCGCCGTCACCGGGGCGCGGCCGCTCGCGGTGACCGACTGCCTCAACTTCGGCTCTCCGGAGGACCCGGCGGTGATGTGGCAGTTTGCCGAGGCGGTTCGCGGACTGGCCGAGGGCTGCGCCGCGCTCGAGCTGCCGGTCACCGGTGGCAACGTCAGCTTCTACAACTCCACCGGCGCGACTGCGATCAACCCCACGCCGGTCGTCGGTGTGCTCGGTGTGCTCGACGACGTGACCCGGCGTACGCCGATGGGCTTTGCCACCGAGGGCGAGGCGCTGCTGCTGCTGGGTTCGACGCGGGAGGAGTTCGGCGGGTCGGCGTGGGCGCACGTGGAGCACGGTCACCTGGGTGGGCGGCCACCGCGCGTCGAACTCGGGGCCGAACGCCGGCTGGCCGAGGTCTTGATCGCCGGCTCCCGCGACGGGGTGCTGTCCGCCGCCCACGACTTGTCCGAGGGCGGGCTGGCGCAGGCGCTGGTGGAGTCGTGCCTGCGCGGCGGCTGGGGGTCTCGGATCACGCTGCCGGCCGGCGTCGACCCCTTCGTTGCGCTCTTCGCCGAGTCGGCCGCGCGCGTCGCCGTCGCCGTCGCGCCGGCCGTGGTGTCGCGCTTCACCGAGCTGTGTGGGCAGCACGGCGTACCAGTGTCACCGTTGGGGGTGGTCGGCGGTGACGACCTCGACGTAGAGGGCCTCTTCCGGGTGCCGCTGAGCGAGCTGCGTACCGCGTATGAAGGCACGTTTCCGCGCCTGTTCGGCTAACTTTCAGCACTTCCGCCCGCTGGGCACGCCGCCCGCCGGCCCCGCCCGCCGACTCGGCAGTTGATCAGGGTCTCACGGTGTACGACGTCTAACCGTCCGATTTGTCCTGGTTTTAGCGTCGTACGCCGGGAGACCCTGATCGACTTCTGCGGGCATTCACCCCCGGGCGCTGGGGAGCCGCGGCGGACCCTGCCGCAGACGCTCGCGGACGACGTCGACCGCATCCGGGCGGCCGATCAC
>JBBSMJ010000160.1:0-4188 GCA_038233235.1 Actinomycetes bacterium
CCTTACGCATGTGCCGGTGGGGGATGCCGGCGTCATCGAACACCTCACCGTACGCCGCGTAGCCCAGCCGTTCGTAGAAGCCGACCGCGTACACCTGCGAACCCAGCACGACACTGCCCAGGCCGCGCTCCTGCGCTCGCTCCTCGATGGCCCGAACCAGCGCCACCCCCAAGCCACTCCCCCGGGCCTCGGACAGCACCGCCAGCCGCCCGAGATGCCCCTGGGCATCCGACTCGACGACCAGCCGACCGGCCCCGAGCGGCACGCCGTCGACCAGCCCGAGGAGGTGATCGGCGTCGTCGTCGTACGAATCGGTCTCCAGCTCCACCGGAACGCGCTGCTCCACGACGAACACCCGGTGCCGAATAGCCATCACGGTCTGCCGTTCACCCTCGTCGCGGACCAGCCGCGCCTCGATCACGACTCCGCCCGCAGCTGGTCGAGGGCCGCCTCCAGATCGGCCGGGTACGCGCTGACCAGTTCCAGCCAGTCTCCAGTGCTCGGATGGGCGAACCCCAGCCGCACGGCATGCAGCCACTGGCGGGTCAACCCGAGCCGGGCGGCGAGCGCCGGGTCGGCGCCGTAAGTCAGGTCACCTACGCAAGGGTGGCGCAGGGCCGCCATGTGCACGCGGATCTGGTGCGTGCGGCCGGTCTCCAGGCGTACGTCGAGCAGGCTCGCCGCCCGCAGGACCTCGAGCGTCGCGTAATGGGTGACACTCGGCCTGCCGCCGGCCGACACCGTCCACCGGTAGTCGTGGCTGGGGTGGCGGTCGATGGGGGCGTCGACGGTGCCGCGCAACGGGTCGGGATAACCCTGCACCAGCGCGTGGTAGCCCTTGTCCACGGTCCGCTCGCGGAACGCCTGCTTGAGCACCGAGTACGCCCGCTCGGTCTTCGCCACCATCATCAGCCCGCTGGTGCCGACGTCCAAGCGGTGTACGACGCCCTGCCGTTCCGCGGCACCGGCCGTGGCCACGTCGAACCCGGCGGCGGCGAGTCCACCGACGACCGTGGGACCGGTCCAGCCGGGGCTCGGGTGAGCGGCCACCCCTACCGGCTTGTCCACCACCACCACGTCGGCGTCGTCGTACACGACCGCCAGACCGGGTACCGCGGTGGGGGGGGCCGCTGCTGCGGCGGTTGGGGGCGGCGGCAGCTCCACGTCCAGCCAGGCGCCGCCGTGCACCCGCGCCGACTTGGCCGCTGGTGCGCCGTCGAGGCTGACCTGGCCAGCGGCGATGAGCTCGGCCGCGCGGGTCCTCGACAGACCGAACAACCGGGCAAGCGCCGCGTCGAGCCGCTCGCCCTCGAGCCCTTCCGGGACGGGCAGCGTACGCCGGTCAGCCACCCGACTCAGCCACCCGACCGGGTCCCGTCCAGCGCCCGGCCGGTTGCCGTCAGCGCGACCGCGAGCACCCCACCGAGGACGATCGCGGAGTCCGCCAGGTTGAAGACCGGCCAGTGCGGCAGCTCCAGGAAGTCGACGACGTGACCGCGCAGCGGGCCGGGCATGCGAAAGACCCGGTCCACCAAGTTGCCCACTGCGCCGCCCAGCAACAGCCCCAGGCACACCGCCCACGGAGCGCTACGCAGCCGCCGCGTCGTCCGCAGGATCGCGACGATGACCACGGCGGCGACCACCGAGAAGATCACGGTGAGTCCGCCGGCCACCCCGAACGCGGCCCCGGGGTTGCGCACCAGGCGCAGCGTGAGGACGCTCGGCAGCACCTCGACGGGTGCCGCACCTTCCAGCAACGAGACGGCGGCGATCTTGCTCGCCAGGTCCGCCGCCACCACCACCAACGCCGTCACGTACAGCCACCCGATCCGGCGGCGCCGCCGCGTATCGGGGGCGCTCTGCTGGGCGTCGCTCAGCGACGCTCCTCCCGTTGCTTGCATGCCACGCACAGCGTCGCACGCGGGAAGAAGCGCAGC
Source organism: Actinomycetes bacterium (assembly GCA_038233235.1). Taxonomy (GTDB): domain Bacteria; phylum Actinomycetota; class Actinomycetes; order JBBSMJ01; family JBBSMJ01; genus JBBSMJ01. Next base: position 1,938 of record JBBSMJ010000160.1, read on the forward strand.
CGCTCCTTGCCGATGGGATTGCCACAGCTCTCGCATGAGCCGTACGTGCCATCGTCGATCCGTTGCATCGCCCGCTCACCCTGCGCCAGCATTTCCCGGGTGTTGTTGGCCAACGACATCTCGTGTTCGCGCTCGAAGGTCTTGTTGCCCGCGTCGGCCTGGTCGTCGCCGGCCCCGTCCGCATTGTCGCGGATGAGCTCGGCGATGTCCGCCTCGGCGGCCTCCAGCTCCTCGCGGAGCCGAACAGTTTCCTCGTCGAGGTCCTTGCGTACGGCGTTGAGCTCGGCCGCTGTCCACGGCTTCTCGCCGCTGCGAACCACATAGGTCCCCGGGGCCGGGCCGCCGCTGCGAACCACATAGGTCCCCGGGGCCGGGCCGCCGCTCGTCGGGGCCGCCGGTTGGGCCGCCCCGGGGATCGGCGGGGCAACCGGCGGTAGCTCGGCGAGTGCCGGAGTCGGCAGGACAGATTCCTGTGACGACAACCCAGTCAGGGTGGCTAGCGTCTTCTTCGCTGGTGCCCTCTTCGCTGCCGTCTTGCTCGGCGCCGCCTTCTTCGGCGCCGTCCGCTTGGTTGTGGCCTTCTTCGTCGGCGCCGCCTTCCTGGTGGCCGCCCGCTTCGGCGCCGCCTTCTTGGTCGCCGCCTTCTTGGTGGCCGTCCGCTTGGTTGTGGCCTTCTTCGTCGGCGCGGCCTTCTTGGTCGCCGCCTTCTTGGCCGCCGTCCGCTTCGGCGCCGCCCTCTTGGCTGGCGCCTTCTTAGCCGTCGACTTCCTGGCTGGCGCCTTCTTGGTCGCGGCCTTCTTGGTCGCGGCCTTCTTGGTCGCCGCCTTCTTGGTCGCGGCCTTCTTGGTCGCCGTACGCTTCGTCGCCGTCTTCTTGGCCGACCCCCCGGCGCGGCCCGCCGCGGCGCGGCCCGGCCGGCTTCCGGTGCCTCTGCTCTCCGCCATGGCGGGCTCCTCTTGACTCATGGGCGTGGTCGAACGGTGGCGGCAGGATAGGTCCGCCACCCCCTCCCTTCAACGCAGCGCGCCGCCCAGCCTCCCCGTCCTCGGCAGGAGTGCCTTCATCGGACCAAGGTAACCACCACACCGATCGCGGCTCCGAGGGCGATATACCAGGCGGAGTTGAGGCGGGTCCGCCAGAGCAGCAACCCGGCCCCGGCGGCCACCCCCACGGTGAGCGGGTCGACGAGGGCGTCGCGAGCCAACTGGGCGGTGACGCCGGCCATGAGCGCAAGCGCCGCCGCGTTGGCGCCATCCAGCAGCGCCGCGGACCAGGGACGATCGCGGATGCGATCCACGATGCGGGTGAGCAGGGCCACGAACAGGAACGACGGCAGGAAGATCCCGATTGTCGCGAGAACTGCACCGGGGAAACCGGCGACGACGTACCCCACGAACGTGGCGGTGGTGAACACGGGCCCCGGCGTGACCTGACCGATCGACACGGCATCGAGCAACTGCTCCTGGGTGAGCCAGCCGAGGCGCTCGACAAAGTCACCACGCAAGAAGGCGAGCAGCACGTACCCGGACCCGTACAGCACCGCGCCGATCTTGAGGAAGGTAAGGAACAGCCGGGTCAGCTGCCCACTCGAGGCGTCGCTGAAGACGGGCAGCGCGGCAGCGAGCAGGACCGGCAGCGTCGACCCGTGCACGCGGCCCGCGCCGCGTCGCCACGATCCGCCGGTGCGGGCGCTCACCACGACAAGAGCACCGAGGACCAGCAGCAGCAGCTCGTTCACCCCGAGCAGGTACGCGAGCAGCACCGCCACGGCCACTCCAGCGAGCAGCGGGCCTTTCACCGCTGTACGGAACAAGCCGAGCAGCGCCATCACGATGATGGACACCACGACCGGCTTGATGCCGTACAACACACCTTCGACGGCGGGCGTCTCGCCGTACTCGACGTACGCCCACGCCAGCCCGAGCACGATGAGCATCGCCGGGACGATGAAGCACACCCCGGCGGCGATGAGCCCCCGCCAGCGCGCTCGCTCGTAGCCAAGGTGGATGGCGAGCTCGGTGGAGTTGGGCCCCGGGATGAGGTTGGTCACCCCGATCAGATCGAGGAACCGCTGGTCGGAGATCCAGCCACGACGGCGTACCACCTCCGCGCGCATCAGCGCGATGTGCGCCGCGGGCCCGCCGAACCCGATGGTGCCGAGCTGGAGGAACAGCAGCGCTACCTCGCGCACCGATCCGTCGCGACTGGTCGGAGCCGGGCCGCTCGACGCGTCCATCAGCGGGCCAACTCC
>JBBSMJ010000161.1:0-4134 GCA_038233235.1 Actinomycetes bacterium
AGGCCTTTCGGCCTGTCGTAGGGCAACCCGCCTAACATACCCATGACTGACCACCCCGTCAAACGAGGGGGTCTGGGAGGGATCCGTCGGGGAAGGGTCTTTGCCTGTGCCAGCGGTCGGCCACCGGGGGGTGGTCCACCCTCTTGGCGTGGGCCAACTCTAGCGCAGCAGGGGCGGGACTCGTCAATCCGGCCCCGCGAGGTCGCGGCTCACTCCCCCAACCGCCTCGCCACTCACTCCCCCAACCGCACCGCGGCTCACTCCCCCAACCGCACCGCCCGGCGCCGCCCTCGCTGCAACACCCGGCCGCTGATCGCGGCCCGCGCTGCGTCGTACGTGGACTTGGGCAGCGTCACCCCGTCGAGGCGGATGGCTCCCTCGTCGATGGCCCGGCGTGCCTCCGACGTCGAGGTCGCCAGCCCGGTCTGCTTGAGCAGCGCCGGCAAGTGCACCGGATCTGAGGCCGGCAAGGGGTGCTTGGGCACATCAGTGGGAAGCTCGCGGCGGCGGAAGATCGCGGCGAAGGCCTCTGCGGCCCGCTCCGCTGCCTCCTCGCCGTGATAGAGGGACACGATGGCGCGGGCCAGCCGATGCTTGGCCGCGCCGGCCGGCGGCCCCCCTCCCGCCGCCGACCGCTCGAGGTCTTCCACCTCGCGAGGGGGCAGCGCCGTGCACAACCTGGCGTACCGCCCGACCAGCGCATCGGGTATCGACATGAGCTTGCCGTACTGCTCAGCCGGTGGCTCGAGAATGCCGACCCAGTTGCCCAGCGACTTGCCCATCTTCTCGACCCCGTCGAGCCCCTCGAGCAGCGGCACGGTCAGCACGACCTGCGGGTCCTGGCCATGCGCGCGCTGCAGCTCCCGGCCAACGAGGTTGTTGTAGGTCTGATCGGTGCCGCCCAGCTCGATGTCGGCGCGAATCGCCACCGAGTCGTAGCCCTGCAGCAGCGGATACATGAACTCGGTGAGCGAGATAGGCAGCCGCTCGCTATACCGACGAGCGAAGTCGTCGCGCTCCAGCAACTGCGCGACGGTCAGGTGACGAGTCTCGCGCAACACATCGGCCATCGTCATGGACGACAGCCACTCCGAGTTGCGCCGCACTTCGACGCGCTCGGGATCGAGCACCCTCAAGAGCTGGGCGAAGTAGCCCGCCGAGTTGTCCGCGGTCTGCTCCGCGCTGAGTGCGGCGCGCGTGCTCGTCTTCCCCGAGGGGTCACCCACCTGCCCGGTGAAGTCGCCGACGATAAGCACCGCAAGGTGGCCGAGGTCCTGAAACTGGCGCAGCTTCCGCAGGACGACCGCGTGGCCGAGGGTCAGCTGAGTTCCGGAGGGGTCGATCCCGAGCTTGACCCGCAGCGGTCTTCCCTCCCGCCGGGCGGTGGCGAGCTTGGCCGCGAGTCCACCCTCCGGCAGCACCTGGGCGGCGCCGGACTCCAGCATCGACAGTGCCTCGTCGGAGTCCGTGACCGGGCCGCCCGGTGCCACTTCACGCTGCATGGTGGGAGTCTCTCAGGGACCGCGGCGTCGGCGGGTCACCGCCGGCCGGTACGGCGACACGCTGCGCTCACCGTCGAGAAAGAAGCGCCACGGCAGGGCGGCCCCAGCTCCTCCCACGCCGGTACGCGGCCCAGTGCGCACGTCCTCCGCTCCCGGTGGCCACCCCGCTCCGATGTACAGCCCCGCAGTGGCGCCGCACATGTCTGCGCCGTTCTGCGTGCCGTCCAGACCGAGGGCCGTGGTCAGCCGCGCGGGTCCGCGCGCCAGCTCGTGACCGGAAACCGAACGGCGGACGGCGGTCGCCGCCGGATCCCTGGACTGCCGCTGGCGTCGCTCCTCCCGGCGGCGACGGGCGAGATCCACCCCCTCGATCACCTCCCCCGCCCGCAGCAGCACTGCCGACGCCGATCCGGGCGAACCGCACACCGCGTTCGCACACCAGTGCATCCCGTAAGTGAAGTAGACGTAGAGGTGGCCGGGCGGACCGAACATGACCGCGTTGCGCGGAGTCGGTCCCCGATAGGCATGCGACCCCGGGTCCCGCTCACCGTCGTACGCCTCCACCTCGGTGAGCCGGACCGCCACCACTCCCTCGTGCGTGGTGTGGATGATCACCCGGCCGAGCAGTTCGGGAGCGACGGTGAGCACCGGGCGGGCGAAGAATGCCCGGTGCAACGGCTCGTCCGATCCGCCGAGCGGCTCCGCCACGACGGCTCAGTTGCCCGCGGCGGACGCCCACGCGGCCTGCGCGTCCACGGCCGCTCGCAATTCCTGCCACTGCTCCGCGACCCGGGCCGGCGCCGTGCCGCCGGTGGTCGCGCGCGCGGCCAGCGCCCCGTCGACGGTCAGCACGGAACGGACCTCAGGGCGCAGCTGCGGGGAGAGGGCAGCCAGTTGGTCGTCCGAGACGTCGAGTAGCTCCACACGCTGGTCGACGCACCAGGCCACCAGCCGGCCGACCACCTCGTGAGCCTCACGGAAGGGCACCCCCTGGCGTACCAACCATTCGGCGACGTCGGTGGCGAGCGCATGCCCGGCGGGCGCCGCGGCGGTTAGCCGGTCGCTGTCGAAGACCATGGTCGCGGTCATGCCCGCCATCGCCGGCAACACCAGCAGCAAGGTGTCCACCGCGTCGAAGATCGGCTCCTTGTCCTCCTGCAGATCCCGGTCGTAGGCCAGCGGCAGTCCCTTGAGGGTGGTCAACAGCGCAGTGAGGTTGCCGACCAGGCGCCCGCACTTCCCCCGGGCCAGCTCGGCGACGTCCGGATTCTTCTTCTGCGGCATGATCGACGAGCCGGTGGTGTAGGCGTCGTCCAGCTCGACCCAGCCGAACTCCGGGGTGGCCCACAGCACGATCTCCTCACCCAGCCGCGACAGGTGTACGCCCAGCAGCGCCGCGCAGAACAGGAACTCCGCGGCGAAGTCGCGGTCCGCGACCGCGTCGATGGAGTTGGCGGCGGGGCGGTCGAATCCGAGCTCGGCGGCGACCGCGGCGGGGTCGAGCGGCAGCGAGGAGCCGGCGAGCGCGCCGGCACCCAGCGGGCTCACCGCGGCGCGCCGATCCCAGTCCCTGAGTCGATCCACGTCCCGGGCGAACGCGTGCACATGCGCCAGCAGGTGGTGGGAGAGGAGCACCGGCTGCGCGTGCTGGAGGTGAGTCATGCCCGGTGCCGGTGTGGCGCGATAGCGGTCGGCCAACCCGAGCAGCGCGCTCTCCAGCTCGACCACTCCGGCGACCACCTGGCGGGTGTGATCGCGCAGGTAGAGCCGCAGGTCGGTGGCCACCTGGTCGTTGCGGCTGCGGCCAGCCCGCAGCTTGCCGCCGAGGGCACCGAGCCGCTCGAGCAGGCCGCGTTCCAGCGCCGTGTGCACGTCCTCGTCGTCGACAGTGGGGCGGAACTCTCCGCTGCGGCAGGCCCGGTCCAGGTCGTCCACGGCAGCCAGCATCCGATGCAGCTCGGCGTCGTCGAGCAGCCCGGCCCGGTGCAGCACCCGGGCGTGGGCGCGGGACGCCAGCAGGTCGTACGGCGCGAGCCGCCAGTCGACGTGCACGCTGACCGACAACCTGGCCAGCGCCTCCGCCGGGCCACCGGTGAACCGGCCGCCCCACAGCCGGGTGGCGGGCGGCGAGGCCGTAGCCGCGACGGGCGAGTTCGGGTCGACGGACTCCTCAGCCACCGGCCTTCTTCTCCCGCAACCGCTGGTCGCGGCGGGCGGCGAGCCGGCTCGACAGTCCCCACAACTCGACGAATCCCCGCGACATGGTCTGGTCGAAGACGTCGCCGGTGTCGTACGTCGCCATGTCGTGGTCGTACAGCGACGCGTCGCCGCGCCGGCCGGTGACCACCGCACGGCCCCCGTGCAGGGTGAGCCGCACATCGCCGGTGACGTTGCGCGAAGCGTCGTCGAGGAACGCGTCCAGCGCGCGCTTGAGCGGAGAGAACCACAGGCCGTCGTACACCAGCTCGGTCCAGCGCTGGCCCACCTGCTTCTTGAAGCGGGAGAGCTCACGCTCGACCGTCACGTTCTCCAACTCTTGGTGCGCAGTGAGCAGGGTGAGCGCGCCCGGGCACTCGTAGATCTCCCGGCTCTTGATACCGACCAGCCGGTCCTCCACCAGGTCGAGTCGGCC
>JBBSMJ010000162.1:0-4094 GCA_038233235.1 Actinomycetes bacterium
GATGAGCCGCTCGGCGAAGGGCCGCAGCCGCTTGGCCTTGGCGTGGGTCGTCGTGATCCGCCCGTGCTCGAAGAGCGCGGTGGCGAGGCCGCCCAGCAGCAGCCGCTCGTGAGCCGGGCCGCTGGCAAGCCGTGGACCCTTTGTCGGCGTAGGCATGGTGCGGCGTCTCCTTGCGTGAGGGGTGAGGTGTGGCTGGGGATTTGGCTGGGGTTCCCGGCCGGGTCAGCCGGGCGAGCCGGTCAGTACTGCTCTGTCTCGGCGTACCCGGCATCGTCGTCGTCCGCACCGTAGGCGTCAACGACCTGGCTGGGATCGAAACCGGGCGGGCTGTCCTTCAGCGCCATGCTCATCGAGGCCAGCTTCGCCTTGACCTCGTCGATCGACTTGGCGCCGAAGTTGCGGATGTCGAGCAGATCGGCCTCACTTCGCGAAACCAGCTCGCCCACCGAGTGAATGCCTTCGCGCTTCAAGCAGTTGTAGGACCGCACCGTCAGCTCGAGCTCCTCGATCGGCAGCGCGAGATCCGCAGCCAGCGCGGCGTCTGTGGGCGACGGGCCGATGTCGATGCCTTCGGCGTCGACGTTGAGTTCGCGAGCGAGCCCGAACAGCTCGGTGAGCGTCTTGCCCGCGCTCGCCATCGCGTCACGGGGACGCATGGAGGGCTTCGCCTCGACGTCGACGATGAGCCGGTCGAAGTCGGTGCGCTGCTCGACGCGGGTCGCCTCGACCTTGTACGTCACCTTGCGCACCGGCGAATAAATGGAGTCGACGGGCACCCGCCCGATCTCCTGGCCAAGCTGCTTGTTCTGTGCGGCGGAGACGTAGCCGCGGCCACGCTCGACGGTCAGCTCCATCTCCAGCTTGCCCTTGCCGTTGATCGTGGCCAGGTGCAGCTCCGGGTTGTGCACCTCGACCCCGGCGGGCGGGGCGATGTCGGCGGCGGTCACCACGCCGGGGCCCTGCTTGCGCAGGTACATGACCACGGGCTCGTCCTCCTCGGAGGAGACCACGAGCTCCTTGATGTTCAGGATCAGGTCGGTGACGTCTTCCTTCACGCCCACCACGGTGGTGAACTCGTGCAGCACACCTTCGATGCGGATGCTGGTCACCGCCGCCCCCGGGATGGAGGACAGCAGGGTGCGCCGCAGCGAGTTGCCGAGCGTGTAGCCGAAGCCGGGCTCCAGCGGTTCGATGATGAACCGCGACCGGGTGTCGTCGACGACCTCTTCGTTGAGATTGGGACGCTGAGCTATGAGCACGTGTCGTTCCTTTCCGCGACGACCGCAATATGACGTCGCGAACATGCCCTCGGCGGGTGCCGAGGGCTACTTGGAGTACAGCTCGACGATCAGTTGCTCCTGCACCGGCGTGTCGATGACCTGCCGAGCCGGAAGGGAGTGGACGAGAACACGCATGCGGCTAGGGATGACCTCGACCCATGCAGGCAACGGGCGTTCGCCGATCTCCGCCCGCGCCACGATGAACGGGGTGAGCTCCTTGGACTTCTCCCGCACCTCGATGATGTCGTTCTCGCTGACGCGGTACGACGGAATGTCGACCTTGTGGCCGTTGACCGTGAAGTGGCCGTGCTTGACCAGCTGACGCGCCTGGTCACGACTCTTCGCGAAGTTCGCGCGGTAGACGACGTTGTCGAGGCGACTCTCCAGGATGCGCAGCAAGTTCTCGCCCGTCTTGCCGGTGCGGCGGCTGGCTTCCTCGTAGTAGCCGCGGAACTGCTTCTCCAGCACGCCGTAGATCCGCGCACACTTCTGCTTCTCCCGCTTCTGCAGGAGGTACTCGCTCTCCTTGGTGCGGCCGCGGCCGTGCTCACCGGGGGGGTAGGGCCGGATCTCGATGGGGCACTTGGGTGACTCGCACTTCGACCCCTTGAGGAACAGCTTCATCTTCTCCCGACGGCAACGCCTGCAGTCGGCACCGGTGTATCTCGCCATAGCTCAGACCCTCCGCCGCTTGGGAGGGCGGCAACCGTTGTGCGGGATGGGGGTGACGTCCTGAATCGAGCCGACTTCCAGGCCGGTCGCCTGCAGCGACCTGATCGCTGTCTCCCTGCCGGAGCCGGGGCCCTTGACGAAAACATCGACCTTGCGCATGCCGTGCTCCATCGCGCGACGGGCGGCACTCTCCGCCACCATCTGCGCGGCGTACGGCGTGGACTTCCGCGAGCCCTTGAACCCCACGTGGCCGGCGCTCGCCCAGGCGATCACGTTGCCGCCGGGGTCCGTGATGGAGACCACGGTGTTGTTGAACGTGCTCTTGATGTGGGCGTGCCCGTGGGCGATGTTCTTCTTCTCCTTGCGGCGCACCTTCTTGGCGCCGGCCGTACGGCTCTTTGGTGGCATGTGTCAGGTCGCTCCAACTCGAGGTCGTCGTCCGTTACCGGACTGCTCACTACTTCTTGGCTAGTTTCTTCTTGCCTGCGATGGCACGGCGCGGGCCCTTGCGGGTGCGCGCGTTGGTGTGGGTGCGCTGACCGTGAACTGGAAGGCCACGGCGGTGGCGAATCCCCTGGTAGCAACCGATCTCGACCTTGCGCCGGATGTCCGAGGCGACCTCTCGGCGCAGGTCTCCTTCGATGCGGTAGTGGGTTTCGATCCAGTCACGTAGCTTGACCAGCTCGTCGTCGCCCAGGTCGCGGGCGCGCATGTCGGGGCTGACGCCGGTGCCGGAGAGGGTCTCCAGCGCGCGGGTGCGGCCGATGCCGTAGATGTAGGTGAGCGCCACCTCCATGCGCTTCTCGCGCGGGAGGTCGACGCCGACAAGACGGGCCATGCGGGCGGTTCCTTTCGTCACGGAGGATGCGCCCGCCGCTTCCCACCCCGCCCGGGATGGGCCCCGGCCTCCGACCGGGGGCTGTCTCGCCTGTCCGCGAGAGTCGAACCTCTCGCGGCGCCGTACGGCGAAACCGCGGCGAACCCTGCTGTCTTGCTTCCTGCTGTCTCGCTGTCCTAGTGCCCCGCTCCTGCTGTCGTGGCTCAGCCCTGGCGTTGCTTGTGCCGCAGGTTGTCGCAAATAACCATGACCCGCCCGTGTCGGCGAATCACCTTGCACTTTTCGCACATCTTCTTGACGCTCGGTTTGACCTTCATGCTGCGCTCCTGGCATCACTGGCGGCAGGGCGGCTGCCACCAGCGGATGGTCGTCGGATGATCGGGGGCAGTGACTAGCGCGCCTACTTGTAGCGGTAGACGATCCTGCCGCGGGAAAGGTCGTACGGGCTGAGCTCCACCACGACCCGGTCGTCGGGGAGGATCCGGATGTAGTGCATCCGCATCTTTCCGCTGATGTGAGCGAGGACCTTGTGACCGTTGCCGAGCTCCACCCTGAACATCGCATTGGGTAGGGACTCCACGACAGTGCCCTCGATCTCGATGGCCCCTTCCTTCTTCGCCATACCCTCCGCGTTCCGTGTCGACTGGACAGATTGACCTTCGGCCAGGCGCACGGCATGAGCCCGCATTGCTGCGGGCCCTGTCCTGAGCTGGACCGACTGAGGAGTCTACGTTACGTCGGTCGTGATGCGAAATCGCAGCTCAGCTGCTTTTCGGAACGGCGGGGGCGGCCGCTGTCGTGAGCTTAGCCAACTTCGTCGCGCCGCCGTCGAGCGCGGTCAGCACCCACGGCCCTTCGTCGGTCAGCGTGAAGGTGTGCTCGAAGTGCGCTGAACGACTCCCGTCACCAGTCACCACTGTCCAGCCGTCGTCGAGCAGTCGAGTGTGCCGGGACCCCATGTTGATCATCGGTTCGACGGCGAGCACGAGACCCTTGCGCAGTCTCGGTCCTCGACCGGGGCGGCCATAGTTGGGCACCGGAGGTTCCTGGTGCATTTCGGTACCGATCCCGTGCCCGACGTACTCCTCGACCAGGCCGAATCTGCGGCCGCTCCGCTGCCCGTCCGGACCGGCAGCCTTGCGCACCGTCGCCTCCACCGCGGCGCTGATGTCGGTGAGCCGGCCACCGAGGCGAGCGGCGGCGAACCCACGCCACAGCGCTTCTTCGCACACCTGCATCAACTCGACCAACTGGGGCGAGACCTCGCCGACCGGGACGGTCACCGCCGCGTCACCATGCCACCC
>JBBSMJ010000163.1:0-4078 GCA_038233235.1 Actinomycetes bacterium
GCCAACGTCGTCTTCGACGACGCCCCCATCGACCAGGCGGTCGAGGGCATCGTCAACGGCATCTTCTTCAACCAGGGGCACGTCTGCTGCGCCGGGTCGCGCCTGCTGGTGCAGGAGTCGGTGGCGGAGGAGGTGCTGGAAGCGCTGAAGCGGCGACTCGGCACACTGCGCCTCGGCGACCCGCTGGACAAGAACACCGACATCGGCGCCATCAACTCCGCCGCCCAGCTCGAGCGCATCCGCGAGTTGTCCGCGGTCGGCGACGCCGAGGGTGCGCAGCGGTGGTCGCCACCGTGCGAGCTGCCTGATCGAGGCTTCTGGTTCCCGCCGACCATCTTCACCGGCGTGTCCCAGGCTCACCGCATCGCCCGAGAGGAAATCTTCGGTCCGGTCTTGTCCGTGCTCACGTTCCGTACGCCGGACGAGGCCGTCGCGAAGGCAAATAACTCGCCCTACGGGCTGTCGGCTGGGGTCTGGACGGAGAAGGGCTCGCGCATTCTGTGGATGGCTCAGCAACTGCGCGCCGGGGTGGTGTGGGCCAACACCTTCAACCGGTTCGACCCCACCTCACCCTTCGGCGGCTACAAGGAATCCGGCCACGGTCGGGAGGGCGGCCGGCACGGGCTGGCGGCGTACGTCCGATGAGCGACCGACTGGCGGTGCGCAAGACCTACAAGCTGTACGTCGCAGGTGCGTTCCCGCGCAGCGAGAGCGGCCGCTCCTACGCCGTCACCGACCCCAAGGGCCGGTTCCTGGCGAACGCGGCGCAGGCGTCCCGCAAGGACGCCCGGGACGCGGTCGTGGCCGCCCGCAAGGCGTTTCCCGGGTGGGCTGGCGCGACGGCGTACAACAGGGGGCAGGTGCTCTATCGGGTGGCGGAGATGGTGGAGACCCGCCACGACCAGTTCGCCGCCGAGGTCAAGGCGGCGGAGGGCCTGACCGCCCGAACCGCCGCAGCCGTGGTCGACGCCACCGTCGACCGGCTCGTCTGGTACGCCGGCTGGGCGGACAAGGTGGCCCAGGTGCACGGGTCCAGCAACCCGGTGGCCGGCCCGTACTTCGACTTTTCCACCCCCGAGCCGACGGGTGTGGTCGCCGTGCTGGCCCCGCAGAGCTCCTCGCTGCTCGGACTGGTGTCGGTGCTGGCTCCGGTGGTGGTCACCGGCAACACAGTCGTGGTGCTCTCCAGTGAGGAGCGCCCGCTGCCGGCCATCACCTTCGCCGAGACGCTGGCGACCTCCGACGTCCCGGGCGGCGTGGTCAACGTGCTGACCGGACGCACCGCGGAGGTTGCCCCGTGGCTCGCTTCGCACATGGACGTCAACGCCATCGACCTCACCGGTGCCGACACTGGGCTGGCCGCCGATCTCGAACGAGCTGCGGCTGACAACCTCAAGCGGGTGCGGCGCCCGCTCGAGGGCGGCGAGCCGGACTGGACAGCCGAACAAGGAATCGACCGCATGCTGTCGACCCTCGAGATCAAGACCGTCTGGCACCCCGTGGGCGTGTGACCCGGTCGTCCACAGGCGTCGACTGACGCTCGACGAGAGGCCGGCCCGCACCAGCGGTGAGGTCACGGCGCCAGTCACCGCGGTGATGGCGGCGCGGACTCGCTGCGATCCTCAACCTCCCACGCGTGGTCGAGGACGTGCCAGGCGATGCGGCGAGCGGCGTACCGCGGTAGCCAGCCCTTCGCCACGACCGGCGACCCGTCACTCGGTCGCCCGAGCGCGTCGGCGATGTCGTTGCGCAGCGCCGCGATGGCGTCGCGGTCGTCGAGCGGGGGTTGCCGGTGGCGCACGCCGAGGCTCCGCGCGTACGACGCCTCGGCACCGAGGACGTGATCGACAACCTTGTCCCGGTCGCGGCCGCCTCCACGCGGGCCCTTGCGCAGCTCCGCCGGCGCGCCCGCGATGACACGGTCGAAGACGACCCATGACGCCCGGACCAGCGCAGCCAGGCGCCGCGCCTCCTGCCGGGTGAGCGGCTCGGTGTCGTGACTCGACGGCTTGTCGAGTGAGCCGAACTCCGTCGTGGCCGACCCCGGCAGCCGCTCCACGACGTCGAACGCTCGACCAGCCGTTGGCGAGAACGGCACGCCCGCCTCCTCCGCCACCGCTACGTACCGCGGCGCGTAGGCCGCCAGCGCCTCGAGCGCCGCCTCCTCTCCCTTGCCGCGCCGGCACCACCCAGGCCAGTCCAGCGCACAGGCGAAGACCCGCTCGTTGCCTTCCAGGTAGACCGGAGTGGGACCCCTGTCTCGTGACTGTGCCGCCATGCGGCGCAGGATGCCACGAGTGCCAATCGCCGTGCGGACACAGCTCTACAGTTGCCGACGTGGCCCGCTTGCACATCGGCATCTCGGGGTGGCGTTACGCCGGATGGCGTGGCGACTTCTATCCATCCGGACTGCCGCAACGACGGGAGCTGGAGTACGCCGCCCGACAGGTGAACTCCGTCGAGATCAACGGCTCGTTCTACTCCCTGCAGCGACCGACGAGCTACCTGGCCTGGGCAGCGCAGACACCCGACGGCTTCGTGTTCTCGGTCAAGGGCGGCCGCTTCATCACGCACATGAAGAAGCTCGCCGGCGTCGAGACGCCAGTTGCCAACTTCTTCGCGTCCGGTGTGCTCGCCCTCGGCGCCAAGCTCGGGCCGGTGCTCTGGCAACTGCCACCCGTGCTCGGCTACGACCCGGCCCGGCTCGCCACGTTCTTCGAGTTGCTTCCTCGGACGACGACGCAGGCCGCGGCGCTCGCCGCGAGCCACGACGAACGGCTCACGGACAGGTCGTGGGCGACGACGGATGCCGACCGGCCCGTGCGTCACGCCCTCGAGGTACGTCATCCCAGCTACCAGTGCGCCGCCTTCGTCGAACTCCTGCGGGAACACGACATCACCTTGGTTGTCGCGGATACCGCCGGCAGGTGGCCGTACATGGAAGACGTCACGTCGGACTTCGTCTATGTGCGGCTACACGGCGACAAAGAGCTCTACGTCAGCGGCTACACCGACCAGTCGCTCGACGCCTGGGCGGAGAAGATCCGCTGCTGGAAGGCCAGCCGCGACGTGTTCGTCTACTTCGACAACGACGTCAAGGTGCGCGCGCCGTACGACGCGATGTCGCTCGCAGCCAAGTTGGGAGTCGCGAGCTGACGGTCCTCGTCAGGCGGGGGGACCCTCCACGTGTCGGCGCAGTGCGGCGTATTCGGGCTTGATGACCGCGTTGATCAGCTCCAGCCGCTCGTCGAACGGGATGAACGCCGACTTCATCGCATTGACCGTCAGCCATTGCAGGTCGGCGAGGTCGTAGTCGAACGCCTCCACCAACTGCGCCATCTCCCGAGACTGCGAGGTGCCGCTCATCAGCCGGTTGTCGGTGTTGACGGTGACCCGGAAGTACAGCTGGCGTAGCAGCCCGATCGGATGCTGGCGAATTGACGGCGCCGCCCCGGTCTGCACGTTGGACGTCGGACACATCTCCAAGGGGATCCGCTTGTCTCGCACGTAGGCGGCGAGCCGGCCCAGCGTCACCTCGCCGTCAGCGGACACCGTCACGTCGTCGACGATGCGCACGCCGTGGCCGAGCCGGTCGGCTCCGCACCACTGCAACGCCTGCCAGATCGAGGGCAGCCCGAACGCCTCTCCCGCGTGAATGGTGAAGCGGAAGTTCTCCCGCTGGAGGTACTCGAACGCGTCGAGGTGACGCGTGGGCGGGTAACCCGCCTCGGCGCCGGCGATGTCGAAGCCGACGACGCCGCGGTCGCGGTAGCGGATGGAGAGCTCGGCGATCTCCTTGGACCGGGCGGCGTGCCGCATGGCGGTCAGCAGCGTCCCCATCCGGATATCGCGGTCTGCGGAGCCCAGCCGGAAGCCTTCGAGGACGGCCTCGACCACCTGCTCGAGGGTGAGACCTCCGTCGGTGTGCTGCTCGGGAGCGAAGCGCACCTCCGCGTAGACGACGCCGTCGTCCGCTAGGTCCTCGGCGCACTCGGCAGCGACCCGCACCAGCGCATCGCGGGTCTGCATCACACCGACGGTGTGCGCGAAAGTCTCCAGATATCGCACCAGCGAGCCA
>JBBSMJ010000164.1:0-4055 GCA_038233235.1 Actinomycetes bacterium
AGTCTCCGCAGGAAGTCCGGCCGGCTCACCCGCTGCACCGACCAGTGTCGAGCTGCGGGTGCTCAGCTACAACGTGCGCTCGCTGCGGGACGGCGCCAGCGCGGTGGCCGGCGTCATCGCCGCCTGCCGGCCGGACGTGGTGTGCGTGCAGGAGGCGCCGCGGTTCCTGCGGTGGCGGTCGCGGTGCGCCGCCCTGGCCCGCCGCTCCGGTCTCCTCGTCGTCTGCGGCGGGCGTACGGCCGGGGACACCTTGCTGCTCGCCAGCTTGCGGATGCGGGTGCTCGATGCGCGGGAGGTGCGGTTGCCGCGCACCCGCGGGCTGCACCGCCGGGGGCTGGCGCTGGCGGTGCTCGAGGCCGGGGGCGCCCGGATCGGTACCGCCTCCGTGCACCTGGGGCTCGACGCCGACGAGCGGCGGCGGCACGCGGCGCACACACTCGACCACCTTGCGGCGCTCGGGGTCTGTCAGCTCGCGCTCGGGGGGGACCTCAACGAGGTGCCCGGTGCGCCGGCCTGGCAGGTGCTGGGCTCGCGGCTGCGCGACGCTGACCCGGCGGCAGCGGGCGGGGCCCCGACCTTCCCTGCCCGGGCACCGCGTGTCCGCATCGACGGGGTGCTGATCGGCGGCGACGTGCAGGTGACGGCGTACGAGCTGCCTGCGGTTCCGCGGGTGGCCGAGGCCAGCGACCATCGGCCGGTACTGGCGGTGCTCCGAGTGCCGGTGGGCTGAGCCGCTCGCTGGCCGGCTGCCGGTCTCCGGTGGGCTTACTGGGCTGCGGCCCGGGTGGCGCGGAACTCCGGGACGAGTTCCATCGCCAGTTGCTCAAGGAAGAGCCCGACATCGGTGACGATGCCGGTGGCCTGCGAGCTGCCGCGGTCGGCCAGTTTGGTCACCGTCGCCGGATTGATGTCGACGCAGACGAGCGGCACCGACGCCGGCAGCAGGTTGCCGGTGGCAATGGAGTGCAGCATGGTCGCCACCATCAGCGCGAATCCCACCCCCGGCAGCTCGGCCCGCATGGCCCGCTGTCCCGCGAGCACGTCGGTGTAGACGTCGGGCAGCGGGCCGTCGTCGCGGACCGAACCGACGAGCACGAACCGCCTCCCGGCCTTGACCACCGCGTGCATGACCCCGCTGGTCAGTACGCCCTGCTCGACCGCCCCGGCGATGGAGCCGCAATGGCGGATCTTGTTGATGGCCCTGATGTGGTGCTCGTGGCCGTGTTCGACGCCGCGCCCCTGCGCCAGGTCCACACCGAGCGACGTGCCGTACAACGCGGCCTCTATGTCGTGGGTGGCCAGTGCGTTGCCAGCGAAGAGCACGTCGACGAAACCGCTCTCGACGAGCGCCACGGTCGCGGGCGCGGCACCGGTGTGGACAAGTGCCGGACCACCGACCCACAAGACCTTGTGACCCAGGGCCTTGACCTCACGCAGCTGGTCGGCGATGCGCCGCACCAGCATCGCCTGCGGCTTCTCGCTGGATACGACGGAGTTCATGAACTCGAAGCGCGGCTCGACGGTCGACGAGTGCGGCTCGGGAAGTGGCACGACGCGGACCCCGGAGGCGCCGCAGATGATGCGGTCACCCGCCTTGACGTCACTGACCGGGACCGTGGATACCCGGCCGTCGGTGATGACCAGGCCGCAGTCCATCTCGGGGTGCTCCACCGGGACCCAGTGACCGCCGATGCGTACGACGGTCTCCAGGTTAGTGGTGGAGTAGAAGTCTTCTGGGAACACGCCGTCGCGTTCGGCCGGACGGGAGACGACTTCGCCGGGGTCGACCGGATTGACGCCGTGCGTCTGCAGTCTCATGACCAGCCGCTGCAGGGTCTCCTCCTCCTCGGCTGTCACAGTGATCCGGGAGTAGGAGTGGTCATCGTGGTCGCGGCCGACGTCGAAGCGCTCCATGAGGTAGTCGCCGCCGTACTCGCGAACGTCGTCCAGCACTCGGGTGAGCACTCCCGAGTCGAGCAGGTGGCCGCTGATCTCCACGGTTTCACTGACCGACACGCCTCGTCCTCTCCCGTCTGCGGTGACGACCGCATGCAGCAGCCGCGGTGTCACACCACCGCGCCGTCGTCGCCGCCGGACTCCGGAGGCGGGCGGTCCCGCATGCGGACCACAAGCGTGACGAAGCCTCCCACAAAGGCCGCGAGGGCGAGAAGCGCTGCCCCGTTGCCCACCGGCAGCTGCAGGACAGCGGCAAGGAGAAAGAACGTGGGTGCGCCGAGCAGTCCCGCCCACGCCCACTTGGTCAGGGTGTCCGTCGCCGGCAGCGGCGGTGGCAGCGGCGGCTCGTAGTGGTCCTCACGTTCGACCCCGTCGCGGCGCGCCACCCGCTCGCGGGGCGACGGTGCGGGATCGTCCCCCGCCCGCGACGGCTCGTCCTCGACGTCCTCGCTCACCGGCCAGCGCGGTGCGCCCTCGGCCGGGGCGACGTTGTAGGCGGCGACGATCTGCGCCCATGCGTCGTCCTCGGACACGGACGGGCGCATGTCGCGGCCCGCGCCGTCGGCGTAGGCCTCGAGTTCTGCCCGCAGGTGGGGTAGCCGGGCCGCCACCACCGAGCGCGCGTGGGCCGCGCGGTCGCGGGCGACCCAGAGCCGATCGGTGGGCCGGTCGGGAAGCTGGACATCACCGTAGGCGCCGCGTCGTCCCGGCGCGGGAACCGCATAGGCGGCGACACCTTCCTGGCGCAACATGTCCAGCATCGCGTCGGCCAGCTGCGGGTCGAGATCGATCAGCGGCTCGTACGCCGCCGCCGGCAGGCCGTTGTGGCGCCCCGGACCGACTCCTGGTGCTGTCCCCCCTGGCACCATGCTCACCCGCTCGCCACAGGAGGCATGGCTGGAGGCACCGCTGAAGGCATGACGGCGGGTGCCAGCCGGCGGACGAAGTCGAGGCTCCCGTCGAGCACTGCCGCGGCATCGTGGTCGAGTGTCGCCACGTGGTAGCTGTCCTCGCACAGGCGTTCCTCGACCTCGGTGGAGGAGATGCGGGAGAGCAGCAGGCGGCCGCTGGACGGTTCGACCACGTGGTCCTCGAGGCTGCGGAAGAGCAGCACCGGCTGGGTGACCTTGGGCAGGTCGGCCGCGACGATCCGCCAGAACCGGGTCAGCGAGTGCAGCGCGGCCAGCGGCGTGCGGTCGTAGGCCACTTCTCGCCCGCCCGGCTTCTTGATGTCGCCCGCCACGCCCTTCACGGTACGCACGGTGCGGCGCAGCACCGGTAGGGCGGCGAGCAGCCGGTTGTCGCTCGTCAGCGAAGGGTTGATCAGCACCAGCCCGGCCACCGACGTGCCGTGCTGCTGCGCCAGCCGCAGCGCCAGCGTGCCGCCCATCGAAAGGCCGACCACGGCCACCGTGTCGCACCGCTCTGTCAGTCGGCAAAAGGCGCGGTCGACAGCGGCGTACCAGTCCTCCCATCGGGTGAGCGCCAGGTCCTGCCACCGCGTGCCATGACCCGGGAGGAGGGGCAGTGACACAGTGAACCCGGCCGCGGCGTAGCGCTCGGCAAGCTCGCGCAGTGGCTGCGGCGTTCCGGTGAAGCCGTGACAGCACAGCACGCCGACCCGCCCGCCGTCGGCGGTGTATGGCTCGGCGCCAGGCAGCAGTGACACGCTTGCCCCACTTGTGTCGTTCGGAACTGACTGACCCCACT
This sequence comes from Actinomycetes bacterium, assembly GCA_038233235.1. Classification (GTDB taxonomy): domain Bacteria; phylum Actinomycetota; class Actinomycetes; order JBBSMJ01; family JBBSMJ01; genus JBBSMJ01. The sequence goes on from JBBSMJ010000164.1 coordinate 3,667, forward strand.
ACCGAACAGTGCCCGGGCTCTACCCGAGCGGTCCCACCGCGTCATCGTCGCACGCCCGGCAAGGGTGCGCTGGTCTCGGGTGATGCGACCTCGCGTCCGGGCCGGTGCCTGCGCACCTTCTCGGGTGCGGCCATCATCTAGTGTTTCCGGCCAGCGCGCGGGAGGGTGGAGGGTGTTCTACTGGCTAATGAAGAACGTCGTCGTGGGGCCGCCCCTGCGGCTGGTGTGGCGACCCTGGGCCGAGGGCACGGAGCACGTTCCGGCCACCGGCGGGGCGATCCTCGCGAGCAATCACCTGTCGTTCTCCGACTCGTTCTTCATGCCGCTCGTCGTGCCGCGCAAGGTCACCTTTCTCGCCAAAGCGGAGTACTTCACCGGACCGGGGGTGC
>JBBSMJ010000165.1:0-4054 GCA_038233235.1 Actinomycetes bacterium
CGCCTGGGTGCTGTCGGGCATGGGTCGGCCGCTAGGGCCTCCTCGCGCCTACCCTCCGGTCTCGGGTGTCGGACCCACCCATGCTACCCAGCGATCGCCACCGGCTACCGGCCTCTGTGGACTCCGGCGGCCGCCTCCCGCTCAGGGGCCACCACGGGGATCGTCGAGCTGGCGGGTGAGCAGCCAAGTGGCCAAGTCGAGGACCACTGGTGCGCCGGCGTCGTCACGGCGCACGCGCATCAGCTCACCGCGGTCGCCACCGTCGACGCCGCGGTACCGGTCCGGCCCTTCCGGGACGAAGGACTCCGCGCCCTCACCGGTGAGGTCGGATGCGCGGCGTAGGTGCAGCCGCCCGCCGCGCACGTAGAGGACCAGCTCGACTCCGCGGTACCACCAGGAACCAAGTAACTCCACGAATGCGGCGGGTGTCTCCTCCGGCCGCCAGGGAGTCACCTGCGGGTCGTCGTCCAGCACCTGCTCGGCCAGCTGGAGTGCCAAGAGGGCCGCATTGACGCCCTGCCAGGCGTTGGCCATCGCGGCGACTGCGACTGCCTCTCCGCGGGCCACCGCCAGCCCGGCGACGAAGCCGGGCATCGACCCGCCGTGGCCGGCGTAGACGCGCTCGCCGCGCCGATAGAGCTGCAGGCCCAAGCCGTACCCAGTGGTCCAACTCCGGGGATCACCTATGGCGACCGGCTCACACATCTCCTCGACGGTGTCAGGTGCGAGCACCCCGGCGGTGGGCTGGGCGAGGAAGGAACCCCAGCGCGCCAGGTCGCTGGGCGTGCTCCACAGCTGCCCGGCAGGAGCCATCGCGCCGGTTTCCGCATGCGGCTCCTCGCGCAGCTCGTCGGCATAGGGGTGCACTCGGTAGCCGGTGGCGTACGGGGCAACCGGGTCGTACGTCGTCCGGCGCAGCTCCAGCGGGTCGAGCACGCGAGCGCGCAGCGCCTCGGCGTACGCCACCTGGCGGATGCGTTCCACCACGAGACCGAGCAGGCCGTAGGCGAGGTTGGAGTAGTGCCACGCCCGACGGGCCGGGAGCACCAGCTCTTCGGCGCCGATCCCGGCGAGCAGCTCGGCGCCCGGCCGCCCGGGGACGGCCTCCCAGAAGTCGCCGGGCGGCTCCTGGGTGAGACCGGACAGGTGGCCGAGGAGGTCCCGCACGGTGGCATTGCCCACCGGCGTACCGGGCAGATGCCGCTCCAGCGGGTCGGCGAGGGACAGCAGCCCCTCGTCGCGCAACTGCAGCACCAGGACGGCCGTGAAGGTCTTGGTGATGGAGCCCATGCGGTACTGCACATCGGTGTCCGGCGCGGGGTCGCCGACAGCCCCGGTGAACGCCAGGTCGCCACGGCGGGCGACGGCGGCGGACACCGAGGGCAGCCGCGCCTCGGACTGCGCCTCGGCGAGACGACGACGAAGGTCTCGCGCGAGCGGTTCCGGCAGGCTCATCCGGGCGGCCAGCCCAGGCCGCGGCCACCGAGGACATGCGCGTGGGCGTGCGGCACCGTCTGGCCGGCGCCGGAGCCGGTGTTGAAGACCACTCGATACCCGGAATCCGCGATGCCCTCGTCGGCGGCGACGGCATGCGCTTCACGCAGCAGCTCGGCCAGCGCGGCCTCGTCGGCCGCCGCGAGCGCCCCCACGTCCTGGTAGTGCTCGCGCGGGATCACCAGCACATGGGTCGGCGCCTGCGGATTGATGTCACGGAAGGACACCGTCCGCTGCCCCTCCCGCACCATCTGGGCGGGGACGTCTCCGGACACCACCTTGCAGAACAAGCAGTCTTCGCTCACTCGCTCACACCTCCCCCGTCCGCCCTGCGAACCGTCCGTGGCGAGTGATGGTAAACCTGGCGGGCCGGGCGGGCGTCGTACCGGTGTGACGGAAGTCCTGGCGGTCGCGTCCCTCCAGCAGGGACGGGTTCGGAGCGGCGTGGAGCCCAGCACGTCATGGGACGCCGACGAGGCCGTAACGGCGCTGTACGCCGCCCACTACCGGTCACTGGTCCGGATGGCCGCGCTGTTGCTGCGTGACACCGGCGCCGCCGAGGAGGTCGTCCAGGATGCGTTCATCGCGATGCACGGCGGGTGGCGTCGACTGCGCGACCCGGACCGGGCCCTGGCCTACCTGCGGCAGGCGGTGGTCAACCGGGCTCGTTCGGCGCTGCGCCACCGCTCGGTCGTGGAACGCCACGCGCCGGCCGGAAGCGCCGACGCGCCCAGCGCCGAGGACGGCGCGCTCGGTGCGCTGGAGCGCCAAGAGGTGATGGCCGCATTGCGCCGGCTGCCCACGCGGCAGCGCGAGGTCCTGGTGCTGCGCTATTACTCCGACTTGTCGGAAGCCGACATCGCCGCGGTGCTGAAGATCAGTCGCGGTGCCGTGAAGAGCCACGCTTCGCGCGGGATGACCGCGCTGCGGGCGACCTTGGAGCAGCTGCCCTCATGAATCACGACGATCCCCTGGGTGAGGCGCTGCGCCGGGTGCTGCGCGCCGAGGGCGACGAAGTGCAGCCGCGCGGCGACGGACTTGGCCGAATCCGCGAGCGCACCGGCCGGCGGCGGTCCCTGTTCGCCCGGTTCCGTCCCGCCCTGCTGGCCACCGCAACGGTGGCCGTGCTCGGGGTCGCAGGGGGAGCTGCCTACTCGACGCTGCTCGGCGACGAGCAGCGCCTGGTACCTCCCGTGACGACGCCTACGAGCGAGCCGGCCACCCCGGCGCCAAGTGCTACCGAGCTACCTCCCACTCTCCCGACGCCGCGCGCTACCCGCTCGCCGCGGCCGCGCCCCACCCCGGACGCTTCCCGGTCGCCGGTCGGGGCACCGTCCAACGCTCCGACGCTTCCCGAGGCTGCGACGCCGCCCCCGCCCGGCGATCCAGCACCTGACGACCCGAAGCCGCCCAAGTCCCCGTCACCCTCGCCAACGACGTCGACTCCCGCGCCGATAACGACCTCGACCGTGGCCGTCTACTACGCCGGCGACACCGAGCGAGGGCTCAAGCTGTACCGCGAACTCCGCGCTGTGTCCGTCTCCGGCGGTGCAGTGATCACCGCCGCGATCGAGGAGATGCTGCGCGCTACGCCCGCCGACCCCGACTACCGCGGCCTCTGGGCGCCAGGGACCCGCGTGCTCGGCATCAGCAAGGCAGGTGACCGCGTCACCGTGGACCTGTCCGCAGCCGCGCCCGCCGACACGGAGCTAGCCATGCAGCAGCTGGTTCACACGGCGACGGCCGTTGCCACCGACGTCAGCACCGTGCAGCTGCGCGTCAACGGCGCACCGGTGGGCGGGCCCACTGGACGCGCGCCGCAGACCGACGTCCTCGCGCCGGTATGGCTCACCACACCGGTACAAGGGGCGACGCTACCGGCGGGGACCGTACAGCTGGAGGGTGTGGCCACGGTGTTCGAGGGCACGGTGAGCTGGCAGGTGCTCAGCGACGGCGAGGTCGTCGAGGAGGGGTTCACGACGGCGAGCGAGGGCGCCCCCGGGCGGGGCACCTGGTCGGACACGGTCACTCTCGAACCCGGCTCGTACGTCGTCCGCGCGCTCACCTACTCCGCCGAGGACGGCTCCCCGCAGTTCGCCGATACCAAGCAGATCACGGTCAAGTGACACGGAGGCGCCGCCGAGGCGGGAGTCAGGACCAGCGGCCGGAGCGGGCAAGCAGCAGCGCAGACGCCACCACGCCGGCCGTCGAGCTGCGCAGCACCGTGGGCCCGAGCCGGTAGGTGTCGGCGCCTACCGCGGCAAAGGCGGCGAGCTCCTCCCGCGTGAGGCCACCCTCTGGGCCGACGACCACGACCACGTCCCCGGAGTCCGGTACCGCGGTGAGCGCGGAGAGCGGCCGCGCTGCCTCCTCGTGCAGGACGACTCCCAGCGCAGCGCCGACCAGCAGCCCGGCAACGGCGTGAGTGTCGTCGGCGGCGTACACCTCGGGTAGCCAGGCCCGCCGCGCCTGTTTGGCAGCCGCCCGGGCCGCCGTACGCCAGCGGGCCACCCCCTTGCGCGCCCGTTCACCGTCCCAGCTGACGACGCACCGGGCGGCC
>JBBSMJ010000166.1:0-4038 GCA_038233235.1 Actinomycetes bacterium
CGGGCCGGTTCACCCCGCCGGCCGTTCAAGGTCCGACGGTAACGCGCGCCCCGGCAGCGGCCCAACACCATTTTCGGGTGACCACCTGGCACGATCGGCCCCGTCACCGCCGCGGCACTGCCGACTCCGTCTACATTCGCGGCGCAACGAGAGGGGAGCTTGCCATGGCGACCGTGCCGAGCGTGTCGTACTCCATCACCGTGCGGCTGGAGGCCCCGGCGCGCGGCAACGCGGTGAGCAAGCTGACGTCGGCGGTGGAGGCCGCGCGCGGGATAGTCACCGCGCTGGACGTCACGGCGTCCGGGCACGAGCGGCTGAGCATCGACGTCACCTGTGCTGCCACCGACACCGCGCACGCCGACGCGTTGGTGCAGGCGCTGCGCGACATCGAGGGCGTGACCATCGGCAAGGTCAGCGACCGCACGTTCCTCATGCACCTCGGCGGGAAGATCGAGATGCAGTCCAAGCACCCCATCCGCAACCGCGACGACCTGTCCATGATCTACACCCCCGGCGTCGCCAGGGTCTGTCTGGCGATCGCGGAGAATCCCGAGGACGCCCGCCGGCTCACCATCAAGCGCAACACGGTCGCGGTGGTGACCGACGGCTCTGCGGTCCTTGGGTTGGGCAACCTGGGACCGCGGGCGGCGCTGCCGGTCATGGAGGGCAAGGCGGCGCTCTTCAAGCGTTTCGCCGGGATCGACGCGTGGCCCATCTGTCTGGACACCCAGGATGTCGACGCCATCGTGGAGATCGTGCGTGCCATCGCGCCCGGCTTCGCCGGCATCAACCTCGAGGACATCTCCGCGCCGCGCTGCTTCGAGGTGGAGCGGCGGCTGCGGGACTTGCTGGACATCCCGGTCTTCCACGACGACCAGCACGGCACCGCGATTGTCGTGTCGGCCGCGCTCACCAACGCGCTGCGGGTGGTGAACAAGGAGCTCGCGCAGGTGCGGATCGTCATGGCGGGTGCGGGTGCGGCCGGCTCGGCGATCCTCGGGCTGCTGCTCGCCGCGGGGGCGCAGCATGTCGTGGTGGCCGACCACCTCGGCGTCGTACACCGCGGCCGCGAGGGGCTGACCGGGCGGCTGCGCTGGTTGGCGGAGAACACCAATCCCGACCAGTACGACGGTGACCTGCGCGGGGCGCTGCGCGACGCCGACGTCTTCATCGGGGTCTCCGCACCGGGGATCCTCACCGGCGACGACATCGCCACCATGGCGGACGACGCCGTGGTGTTTGCGCTCGCCAACCCCGACCCCGAGGTCGACCCGGAGGCGGCTGCCGAGCACGCGACCGTGGTGGCGACCGGGCGCAGCGACTTCCCCAACCAGATCAACAACGTGCTGGCGTTCCCTGGCGTCTTCCGCGGTCTGCTGGACGCGCACAGCCACACGGTCAGCGACGACCTGCTGCTGGCGGCCGCCAAGGCCCTCGCCGCGGTGGTCAAGGACGAGGAGCTCAACGCCCACTACATCGTCCCGAGCGTTTTCAATCCCGACGTGACCGGGGCGGTCGCCGGGGCCGTCCGTGATGCAGCCGTGGCTGCTGGGGCGTGACCACGGACGATGCGGCGGGTCGACCGGCTCGTGCCCGCATACCTAACCTTGCGTGGATTGCCTTCGGCGGCGCCGTGGTCGTGCAGCTCTTCGTGCTCTACGTTCCCGCGGTGCCGGGGGGCGATCCACCGGCGTACGCCGACAAGGTCGTCCACCTCGCGGTGTTCGCCGCGGGTGCTTGGACCGGCCACCGGGCGGGCATCGGCAGCTACGCACTGGGTGTCGCCCTCGTCGCCCACGCTGTTGCAAGTGAGCTACTGCAGATGACGCTATTGCCCGGGCGGTCTGGCGACCCGCTCGACGTGCTGGCTGATGTCGCCGGCGTCGTGGTGGGGCTGGTCGTCGCCCGACATTGGCCGCGCGCGACGATGGACCCATGACGACCGACAACCTCGCGGGTCGCCTGCTCGTCGCCACTCCCACGATGGGGGAGTCGATCTTCGACCGTACCGTCGTGCTGGTGCTCGAGCACGAGGACGACGGCTCCCTCGGAATCGTGCTCAACCGACCGACCGGAGTCGACGTCCGGGAGGTCCTGCCCACGTGGGCAGAGCTCACCGCCCGGCCGGGCGTCGTCTTCCAGGGCGGCCCGGTCGCGACGGACAGCGCCCTAGGGGTCGCGGTGGTGCCCGGCAGCGGCGGGCCGGGGGCAGTCGAGCCGCTGGGATGGCGTCAGGTGACCGGGGCGCTCGGTCTGGTCGACCTCGACGCCCCGCCCGAGCTGCTCGCCGCGGAGCTGACCGGGCTGCGCATCTTCGCCGGCTACGCCGGCTGGTCCCCGAGGCAACTGGTGGCCGAGCTGGAAGTCGGAGCGTGGTACGTCGTCGATGCCGAACCAGGTGACGCCTTCACCGACGCGCCCGACCGGCTGTGGCGGTCGGTGCTGCGGCGGCAGCCGGGGTGGCTGGCGGTTGCGTCCACCGCTCCGCAGGATCCTTCGCTGAACTAGCAGGTTTGAACTAGCACGCCAGAGTCCGGCGGAGGTCTGCGGAGGTCCCGTCGGCCCACCTACACTCCTCGCCATGGCTACCCCGCTGCCCAGCCCCGAGCCGGAGCGCCGCTCCGGCACGCTCGTCGAGGAGCGTCCGCAGACCTCCCACGGCGGCGACGGCGACCACGAGCGCTTGGCGCACTACGTTCGCAAGGACACCATCGTGGAGAGCGCCGTCACCGGCACCCCGGTGACCGCTTTGTGCGGCAAGGTGTGGGTACCTGGCCGCGACCCGGGACGCTTCCCGGTGTGCCCGGAGTGCAAGGAGATTTACGAGTCGATCCCCCAGGGGTGAGCGCGCAGCAGGTCCTCACGCCGGACGACCCCGACGTCGGTCCGGGCGTCGATCTCGAGGTGCTGGAGGAGATCCAGCAGCGGGTGCTCTGGCTGGCCACCCGCATCGTCGACGCCGCAAACACCGAGCGGGACAACGGCGACGGGGTCAAGGTGGGTGGCCATCAGGCGTCGTCGGCCTCGCTGGTGACTGCGATGACCGCGCTCTACTTCGCCCACCTCGGCCGGCACGACCGGGTGTCGGTGAAGCCACACGCATCACCGGTCTTCCACGCGATCCAGTACCTCCTGGGGTCGCTGGACCGCAAGTACCTCACCATGCTGCGCGCCCGCGGCGGCCTGCAGTCCTATCCCAGCCGTACCAAAGATCCAGATCCCGTCGACTTCTCCACCGGCTCGGTCGGGCTCGGTGCAGCGGCACCGCTGTTCGCCGCGGTCACCCGCCGCTACGTCGACGCCCACTTCGGTGCTCGGCCGGCGTCGCGCTTCGTCGCGCTGCTGGGCGACGCCGAACTCGACGAGGGCAACGTGTGGGAGGCCATCGGCGACCCGGCCACCGCGGGGCTGGGCAACGTGCTGTGGGTGGTCGATCTCAACCGGCAGAGCCTGGACCGGGTGGTTCCCGGCGTACGCATCGCGCAGCTGGAGGCGCAGTTCGCCGCCGCCGGTTGGCACGTCGTCGAGGTGAAGTACGGCCGGAAGCTGCAGGCGGCCTTCGACCAACCGGGCGGCAAGGTGCTGCGGCGCTGGCTGGATGCGATGTCCAACGAGCGCTACCAGAGCCTGTTCGGGCTGGCGGGAGACCGGCTGCGCGAGCGCTTCACCGACGGCGCTCCGCGGAAGGTCGCCCAGCTCATGGGCACCCTGCCGGACGAGGAGCTCGGCGAGTTGGTCTGCGACCTGGGCGGTCACGACCTGGGAGCGTTGCTCGACGCGTTCGCCGACTGCGACCGGGTGGTGGACCGACCGAGTGTGGTCTTCGCCTACACCGTCAAGGGGTGGGGGCTCCCGATCGCCGGCAACCCGCTCAACCACTCGGCGCTGCTGTCCAGCACCCAGCTCGACGAGCTTCGCGCCGCGGTGGACCTCGACACGACCACCGAGTGGGACCGGCTCGACCCGGACACCTCAGCCGGACGGTGGTGTGCGCACCGCGCCGCCGTACTGGCCCGGCCCGACCCCGGGTCGGCGCTC
>JBBSMJ010000167.1:0-4037 GCA_038233235.1 Actinomycetes bacterium
GCTGTCCCCCGCCGAGCGCAGGCCCCGGGCGTGCCCGTCGAGGGCGTTCCAGCAGGCCACCGCCTGCTCGGCGGGCAGCCGCGCCCACAGGGCAGCGGTGCCGTCGTCTCCTGGCAGCACCGACACGCACCGGTCCCGGCGGGCGGCGGCGGCCCGCCGCCCGGCCGCTTCCGGGTCGGCGGCCATCACCCGCCGAGCGACTGCCCGACGGACCTGCCCGGGCGTGAGTTCCGCGGCCTCGACCGCAGCCGCCGCGTCGACCTGCCCGCGCAGCTCCGGCGGCAGCATCATGCACTCGCGGACGATGGTGCGGGCGGCCATCGCGCCGACCCGGCCGGCGAGCATCGCGGCCAAGGTCGCCGGGTGGTCCGCCACCAGGCCGCAGGCGAACGCCACGTGCTGCCCACCCGCCATGGGAGAGACCATGCGGGCCAAGGCCACCTCCTCGGCAACGTACCGGCCCTGGTCGCTTGTGCACGCCCCGGCGGCCGCGTCTGCCCGCACCCGCTGGTCAGCCAGCGCCGCGACCTCCCGCGCCTGGCGGGCTTGGGCCCACGCGACCACCCGCTCCCAAGCGACGACCCGGTCGACCCGCTCCTCCGGGTCGGCCTGGTCAGCCGCTGCAGCCAACACGCTGACCACTGCCGCCATGTCATCGGTCTCGAACATGAGTTCGATGATAGCCGCCGGGACCGACGATTTACCGAACGGAGCAGCGGCTGTGGAAACCCTCGTTGCCGGGTGTGGATCGGGTGTCAGGCCACAATGACCTCGTGTCCTCCAACGTTGACCCGATGGCCCGATGAGAACCCTGCTGCGCGGTGGGAACGTGTACACCCCCGTCGACCTCGAAGCGACCGCGATGGCAACGGACGGCGACAGCGTCGTTTTCGTCGGCTCCGATGACGCGGCAGCGACGTGCGCCGGGGGAGCGCAGCAGGTCATCGAGCTGGACGGAGCGCTGGTCACCCCCGCGTTCGTCGACGCACATGTGCACACCACCTCGACTGGGCTGGCGCTGGGCGGCCTCCACCTGGCCAAGGCGAGCTCGCTGGCGGCCGCACTCGACGCGGTAGAGCGCCACTGCCGGTCCACGCGCGGGGGAGTGGTCCTCGGCCACGGCTGGGACGAGACACGCTGGCCCGAGCGCCGCCCACCGACCCGCCAGGAGCTGGACCGGGCGTCGTACGGCGGAGTCGTCTATCTGTCCCGGATCGACGTGCATTCCTCCGTCGTGTCCTCCGCATTGCTCGCCGCCGCCCCCGCGGCGCGCGGGGAGTCCGGGTTCCGCGACGACGGGCTGCTCACCAGGGAGGCTCACCACGTCGCCCGCCGGGTGGCCCGAGAGGCGCTGACCGCCGACCAGCGCCGCGACGCGCAAAGGGCAACTCGCCGCCGCGCTGCAGAGGTCGGTATCGGCTGCTACCACGAGCTGGCCGGCCCAGACATCAGCGGCATCGACGACCTTCGGGAGGTGCTCGAGCTCGCCGCGGCAGAACCCGGCCCCGAGGTGCTCGGCTACTGGGGAGAGCTCGGCGGTGCCGAACGCGCCCGCGAGCTGGGCACCCTGGGGGCCGCCGGCGACCTGTTCGCCGACGGGTCGATCGGCTCGCGCACGGCGGCGCTGCGCACCGTCTACGCCGACGCGGACCACACCGGCCACGCCTACCTGACCGCCGCGCAGGTACGCGACCACGTCACCGCCTGCACCCGGGCAGGCCTCCAAGCCGGGTTCCATGCCATCGGCGACGGTGCCCTCGAGGCGGTCATCGCCGGGTGCGCCGAAGCGGCCGCGCAGGTGGGCTCCGATGCGCTACGAGCGGCCCGGCACCGCATCGAGCATGCCGAGATGCTCGACCAGGATCTGCTGGCCCGCTTCGCCGAGCTCGGGCTGATCGCCAGCGTGCAACCGGCCTTCGACGCGGCCTGGGGCGGGGCCGACGGCATGTACGCCGAAAGGCTCGGGGCAGAGCGTGCGCTGACCCTCAACCCGTTCGCCGCGATGGCCGCCGCCGGCATCCCCCTTGCCCTCGGGTCGGACTCACCCGTCACCCCGCTCGACCCTTGGGGGACCGTGCGTGCCGCCGTCCATCACCACAACCCCGCCCACCGGCTCTCCGCGCCTGCCGCGTTCGCCGCGCACACCCGAGGCGGGTGGCGAGCCGCCGGCGACGACGACGGGGGAGTGCTGGCACCAAGAGCCCCGGCGACGTACGCCGTCTGGCGCACCGCCGACAGCCGCGCTGGCCTACCGGCTCTGTCCCGTGGCGACGAGTTGCCCACCTGCCTGCGCACCGTGGTACGCGGGAACACGGTGTTCGATGCGGGTCAGAGTTGATCACCGGCTCCTATGGGAGCCTCAGGCTGATCCGGCGGGCGCCCTGGCGGCGCAGCTGCTCACAGCGTGCGCCGCCCGGTAAGCGCCTCAGACCTGCGGGCTGAGCGGCTCTTCCGTCCCGAATCCGGCGACGAAGTCCCTCACTGCTGCTGAGTCCTCGCCCCCCGAGTGGGTACCGGCGGTCAGCCCGGACGCGGTCGCGGGGTCACGACGGCCGTGTCGTAGAACAGCCCCAGGCCGCTGATCAGGCGAACGTCCCAACGCGAGTCGTCTCGAAAGACCTCGACGTGGCGGGGGCGATACAAGACCAACCGGAGCGAGGAGCCGTCGCCGTAGAGCTCCGTCAGCCGCGCGCTCAACTGCTCCATCCGCGTCCGTCCGGTGGTCCCGACGGTGAACGGATTGAACAGCCAGAAGACCGTGCCATCGACCGGCAGCGAATCGATCGCATCTCCGGCAACGATGTGGACATTCGGGTAGCGCTGCAGCCGCTTGCGAGCCTCAATAGCGAGCAGTTCCTCGATCTCGAGCCCGATGATCCGGTTGCCCAGACCGAGCCCTAGCCACCAATTGATCACGCGACCCTTGCCGCAACCGATGTCGACCAGCACGTCGCTCGGTGTGATCTCGAGTCCGTTGCGCGCGGAGAAGATGCGGGGCAGCTCGTAGTAGTGGACGCTGCCGAAGAGATTCGCTCCGAGGTCTGCGTGAGTCGAGGTCCGGCTGCCGCCAGACCAGCCCCCGTACTTGCGGTCGGTCAGCACGTTCCGCAAAGGCGCGATTCCGAGCTTGTGGCGAAAGACCCAGACGCGCACGCGAAATCGCACGACCGAGAGTTGGCGCCGCAGCCGCCTCGGCAATCGTCGCAACGGGGGCCTCCGGCGTTGTCAGTTGCTCACCCCCGAGAGGCGGTGACCCGGGGACATTACTAGAGGGCGCTGCGAGCGGCGTGTGGTCACGGACTGCGGCTGGCTGCGGCGTTCGGCGGGTTCGGTCGTCCTCGACAGGGACCCGTCGCGGCAGGCACCGTGCCGCCGATGCTGGCGGAGGCGCGGCCGCGATAGCGGTCCAGTTCACCACACACGGCGGCGTAGGACCGGCGTCGCCACCGCCGGCAGTGATGTCGTGGCGGGGCTTGAGCCTGTCCGACCGAAGCCGGCTGGTAGACGAATCAGGCCGTGACCGACTTGGTGCGTGCGGTGCTGTTGGCCGCGTCGAAGGTCCAACCGGTACGGCTTACCGTGCTCACCGTCGCCGTGTGCTTGCCGTGTGGACCCAGACCGGCACCCAAGTCACGCCGTTGGAGTTCGTCACCGCGGACTTTGTCAGCGGCCCCTTTGGGGGTCGACCCCTGGACCGTCACGCGGGCATCCGGCACCGATGCCGACGCCTCGTTGGTCACCACGGCCCGGGCGGCGACCGTCACGCTGCTGCTGAGTTGCTTCACCCGCAGCGACAAGCCGGTGGAGCGCAGGCAGTTGCTCGTGCAGCCGCCGATCGGGTCGAGGCGGACAGCGCGCGTCACGCCGCGGACGAAGTCCCCCGCCTCCGCGACGATCTGGCCGGTGTCGTTGATGTCCCAGGCCTCGCAGATGAACCAGTGGCCAGGGGCGGTGTCCAGCAGCGAGGTCAGGTACAGCGGCCCGGTGGTGTCGGTGAAGAGGAAGCCGCCGATGGCCCCGGCGCCCGACACCTTGCC
>JBBSMJ010000168.1:0-3986 GCA_038233235.1 Actinomycetes bacterium
AGGCCGCCATCGGGCTGGCCGGCGCGCTGCGGGCCGACGGCTACGACCGGATGCGGACCTGCGCGGCCGACGACTGCGCCGACGTGTTCATCGACGCGTCCCGCAACTCCTCCCGGCGCTTCTGCAACCCCTCGACCTGTGGCAACCGGGCGACCACCGCCGCCTACCGGGCCCGCCAGCGTGCCGCCGCCACACCCGTTGCTCGCTGATGACCTGAGAGTGAGCGAACCCGTGCCCGTACGGTTCCCGGAGGAGACCCGCACCGAGGTTCGACGGCGCGCCACCGCAGATGATCGCTCCGTCTCCAACTGGATTCGGCGAGCTGTCGAGCACGAACTCGCGCGCGACCGCAGCTGACGATAGTTGATTGAGGCGACAAGAAGGCGAGACCCCTTTGCGCCGGCTGACCCGCTCCCCCCGTCGAGTTAGATTTGGTCGGACGTAGTCACGTCTAACGGATACTGTGACCACATGGATGTAGGTGTCCGCGAACTCAAGGCCCGGCTGTCGGAGTACCTGGACCGCGCTTCGCGTGGAGAAGTGGTGCGAGTGACCGATCGGGGAGTGCCGCGAGCACTTCTCATGCCCTTGCCCGCTGGCGACCAGGTCGAGCGGGGGTTGGCCGAGGGATGGATCCGCAGGGAACGGGCCGAGCCGCCAGCCGCCGTACGACCGGTCGTAGCACCGTCGGGCCCGTCGGTCCTCGAGTTGCTCGACGAGGACCGGAGCGGCTGATCGGTGCAGTACGTCGACACCAGCGCCCTGCTCAAGCGCTACGTCGCTGAGTCGGACAGCAAGCAGGCCACCCAGCTGCTGCTTGCAGATCCGGATTGGGTGACCGCAGCACACACCGAGGTGGAGGTGCGGCGGAACCTGGCTCGGCGTTTCGCCGCGGCACCGAACGACCTCGCCAAGGTTCGACGAGTCTTCCTGGCCGACTGGGCTCGTTCGGCCATCGTCGCCCTGGACGAAGTGACGCTGCGCACTGCCGCCGACTTGGCCGAGACGACCGGGGCTCGGACGCTCGACGCATTGCACTTGGCCGCCGCCCAGCGTGCCGGTGCACCAGCGCTTCGGGTGCTCAGCTACGACGTTCGGCTGGCACAAGCCGCACGAAGCCTCGGGTGGACAGTTGTGGGGGCGTGATGTGCGGGCACTTGCCGGCGGTTGGCCAGAGGGCGGTCGCCCGCTCGGCGCGCCGGCAGGCGGCTCGTAGGCTGGGCGGGTGCCCCTGATCACCGACTGGCGTAGTCGGCCCGTGCAGCAGCAGCCGCCCTGGCCGGATGCCGACGCCGTACAGCGCGTTCACGGCACGCTCGCCGCCCTCCCGCCGCTGGTCGCGCCGGGGGAGTGCGACACGCTGCGCGACCGGCTCGCGGCCGTGGCCCGCGGCGAGGCTTTCCTCCTGCACGGTGGCGACTGCGCCGAGACCTTCGCCGCGCTGGCCGCGGACAACGTGCGCGACAAGGTCAAGACGCTGCTGCAGATGGCGGTCGTGCTGACGTACGGCGCCAGCGTGCCGGTGGTCAAGGTGGGCCGGATCGCCGGCCAGTTCGCGAAACCCCGCTCTCGGGCGGTGGAGACGGTGCCCGGGTCGACCGGTCCGGTCGAGCTGCCGGCGTACCGGGGGGACGCCGTCAACGACCTCGCCCGCACCCCAGCGGCGCGCACCCCCGACCCGCAGCGCATGCTGCACGCCTACCACGCCGCCGCGTTGACGCTGAACCTGGTGCGCGCCTACGCGACCGGTGGCTACGCCGACCTGCGGCAGGTGCACGCGTGGAACGCCGACTTCGTACGCCGCAGCCCCGCCGGCCAGCGCTACGAGTCACTCGCCGCCGACATCGACCGGGCGTTGGCGTTCATGGCGGCGTGCGGGGTCGACCTGGACCGGCTCGGGGCGGCGCACGGTGTCGAACTCTTCGTCAGCCACGAAGCGCTGCTGCTGGATTACGAGAGCGCGCTGACCCGCGTGGATCCGGCGAGCGGATTTGCGTACGACTTGTCCGCGCACCTGCTGTGGGTGGGAGAGCGCACCCGCGCGCTGTCCGGCGCGCACGTGGCCTTCGCGGGCTCACTCGCCAACCCGGTGGGGGTCAAGCTCGGCCCGACTGCCACGCCAGAGGACGCCGTCGGCCTGGTGGAGACGTTGGATCCGGACCGGATACCGGGCCGGCTCACGCTGATCACCCGCATGGGTGCCCGGCAGGTGCGCCACGCGTTGCCGCCGCTGGTGGAGAAGGTGAGCGCGACCGGGGCCGAAGTGATCTGGTGCTGCGACCCGATGCACGGCAACACGATGGAGTCGGCGACCGGATACAAGACCCGGCACTTCGACGACGTCGTCGACGAGGTGTTGGGCTTCTTCGAGGTCCACCGCGCGCTCGGCACGATTCCCGGCGGCATCTCGGTGGAGTTGACCGGCGACGACGTCACCGAGTGCCTGGGGGGTGCCGACCGGATCGCCGACGCCGACCTCTCCGGACGGTACGAAACGGCGTGCGATCCGCGGCTCAACGTGAGCCAGAGCCTCGAGCTTGCTTTCCTGGTCGCCGAGATGCTCAAGCAGCGTCGCGGTACCCAACGCCCCGACGACCCGCCCGGCTGACCCCTCCCACTTCTTTGAGTGAAGGGACCCTTCATCCAATAGGTTCGAGTGAAGGGTCCCTTCACTCGAAGTGGGGGGGCGGGGGTAGAGAGGGGGCGGGGGTACGGCGGTTACGCGGGCTGGCGGCCCAGCAGCGGCGGCAGCGTGCGGACCGCCTCGGCGAGCGCCCGCAACTCCTCGCCCTCCAGCGCCTGCGGCCCGTCGCACAGTGCGTTCTCCGGCTCCGGATGTACGTCGACCATGACGCCGTCCGCCCCGGCGGCGATGGCCGCCCGGGTGAGCGGCACGACCAGCTCCCGCCGGCCACTCGCGTGCGAAGGGTCCACCACCACCGGCAGGTGGCTCAAACCGTGCAGTACCGGCACCGCGCTGATGTCGAGGGTGTTGCGGGTCGCCGTCTCGAAGGTGCGGATCCCGCGCTCGCACATCACCACGTCGAGGTTGCCGCGCTGGGCGACGTACTCGGCTGCCATCAGCCACTCCTCGACGGTGGCTTGCAGTCCCCGCTTGAGCAGCACCGGTCGACCGGCACCGCCGACGGCCTGCAGCAGCGCGAAGTTCTGCATGTTGCGCGTGCCCACCTGCAGCATGTCGGCGTGCTCGGCTACCAGGTCGACGTCGTGGGCGTCGACCACCTCGGTGACGACCGGCATGCCCACCTCTCGTCCGACGGCGGCGAGGATCTCCAGGCCGCGCCGACCGAGCCCCTGGAAGGCGTACGGCGACGTCCGCGGCTTGTACGCACCGCCGCGGAGCAGGCCCGCGCCAGCCGCCTTGGCCAACTGCGCCGAGCGCACGGTTTGCTCTTCCGACTCCACCGCGCACGGCCCGGCGATGAGGGTGAACGTGGCCGGCCCGATCGGCACCCGGTTGTCGCCAGTGCCGACGTACACCGTGGTCATCGCGGGGTGGTTCTGCCGGCTGACCAGCTTGTACGGCGCCGACACGCGGAGCACGTCGCTCACCCCGGCGAGACTGCGCAGGTTCAAGGTGCCGAACAGCTCGACGTCGCCGATCAGGCCGATGATCGTGCGGGCGACCCCGCGGCTGACGAACGCGGACCCGCCGGCGGCCTCGACCTTCGCCACCACGGCAGACACGTCCGCCGCGGCAGCGTCTGTGTCCATGACTACGACCATGAGAGGTGCAGGACGTTAGCCAAGAGCGCCGAACGGGCGGCGACCGGGTGCCCGGCTCAGCTCTCCAGCCGCTCGATCGGGGCAGCCTTGCGGCGGCGCGGGCTGAGCTCCACGACGTACATCGCGGTGAGCACGAGTGCAGCGCCGACCAGCGTCCGGGCGCCCAGCTCGTCACCCGCCACCAGGACGCCGAAGATCCCGGCGAACACCGGCTCCATCGTCATGACGACCGCCGCCCG
>JBBSMJ010000169.1:0-3982 GCA_038233235.1 Actinomycetes bacterium
CATTCGCCGTACTCAGCCGCAGCCGGAACCGCACCCGCTTCCCGGCAAAGTCGGAGACGTCGTAGCGGGTCGATACATAGCCGTGGCTCGTCGTGGTGAACCCTGGTGCCGGCGAGGCGCGCTCGTAGCCCTGCCCGCTGACCGGCAGGCGGCTGTGGGCGTCCCGCCAGCGACCGCCGTTGACCGAGAAGAGCACGGTGCCGGTGGCGACCGGGTGCAGGGACCAGTTGCTGCGCAGGTCGTAGGCGTGAGCGAAGCGGACGTACGTACCCGAGCTAGGCACCGTGACCGCCCGGCGCATGGTGATCTTGGTGGGCCCGGCCATGTCGGTCCAGCCCCGCATGCTGCGCTTCCCGCCGTGCGCGTACCCCGAGAAGGTGCTCCACGTCGGGTCCTGGTTGGTCGGCGTGGGGTCGTTGTACTTCCAGCCGGCGTCTATCCCGGCCTCCATGCCGTCGACCAGCAGGTCACGACGGGCGCTGCCGGTGGGGCAGACGGCAGCCTCCGGGGTCTTCGCCGAGTCGCGACGAGGTTGGCGGTGCATCTGGGTCGCCGTGACCGCATCGACCACGGACCCGCAGTCACCACGACGGAGGCCGGTCGTGGGAACCAGGTCCCGGCAGGCCTGCGGCAGCACGGCGAAGAGATCGCCGTAGTCGCTGCCGGAGGTGAGGGCCTGCAGCGCCTGCCAGTAGATCTTTGCGGTCTTGGTAAGTCCGAGGCCGCGTATGGTCGTGCCGCGGTAGCTGCCACCATCCGCGATGAGGTACGCCGCCTTGTTGCCGACGCCGCTGTTGACGTGGACGCCGCCGTTGTCCGCGTAGTCGCGGTCACCGGTGTAGCGCAGGCTGCGCATCCGGGGTGGCTGGCCGTAGCGCGTGGGGTCCTTCATGTCGCGGATCGCGCCGAAGGGAGTGTCCTCCCCGATACGCCACCGCTGCTGGGTGCCAGGCAGGTCGAAGTTGTCGGTGAGGTCGACGAGCTCCCCGAAGACGTCCGACATCGACTCGTTGATCGCACCGGACTGGTAGTAGTAGAACAAGCCGCCGGTGCTCTGCGTCACCCCGTGTGTCAGCTCGTGCGCCACCACGTCGTCGGCGCCGGCGAACCCGTCGCCGAAGATCATGGCCTCGCCGTTCCAGAAGGCGTTGCGCATAGGGCACGCGCCGACGGTGTCGCACCACCGGACTGTCGAGCGCAGCTTGCGGCCGTCCCCGGTGTCGCTGCCGATGCGTCGGGTCAGGTCGACGCCGAGCACCCGGTCGAAGAAGTCGGCGGTGCGCCCCACGTTGTCGTAGGCCAGGTCGGCTTCCCGGAGTCCGCTCGGCCTTTGCCCTTCGGTGCGCACGTAGCTCTTCGTGCAGGTCTTCGGCGTACCCCGCTGGTTGCGGGCATCGCACACTGCTCGGTCGAGCGCGGCGGCGACCTGGTTGACGTGGAAGGCGACGCGGCCGCTGCTCCCGTCGACGAGAACCAGTTCCCGTACGGCGCTGTCGACCGAGGACACCTCGATCCGCCACACCGGCCGACTGCCGGGCAGCCCCGGGGCGCCGATGAGGGAGGGGTCGTACGCCCACGCCGTGGCTTCTCCGGCGGTCAGCCGATCGAGTGCCAATGCGTGGCCTGCGGCAGTGGCCAGCAGCGCCGTCTCGCGTGCCTGCTCCGGGGGGACGGTCAGGGCTCCACCGGCGTCCGCGATGGAGGTCTCCCCGGCGGCGGACAGCACGCTTCCCTCGTCATTGACGGAGACGGTTAGTTCGCCGGCGACCACCGGAAGCCCGTTGCGGCGCTGGGTGAAGCGCACGACGTCGCCTGCGTCGGTGCTCTCGACACCCGCCTGGACGAGCCCCGCCGCTGGGTCGGGCACCCCGAACAGCGGTCCGTAGCGGCCGACGAACGCCCGGGCTGCCGCGGCCGGTTCGGGGTGGTCCGTCGCCGTCCGAGGAGCTTGTCCGCCTGCCGGTTCGCCGCCGCGCAGCGCGGGTCCACGGGCCACCGGCTCGAGGGGCGCTCCAGGGGTGGTGCCGACCGTGCGCACCCGCCCGGCGGCATCCCGCCGTACGCGTACTTCTCCGGCGGACCCGGCCCGCAGGGCGCGGAGCAACGCACTCCTGTCGGCAGCCTGGGTGGCCACTCGTACGGCTGGAGGGGCGGGGCGGGCGGACAGAGTGCTGGCCGCGGCCTGCTCGGCGCCCGACCCGAGCGGTGAGCCGGAGACCACAATGGCCAGCCCCACCGCCACCGCCGAGGTCAGGGCGGGCACACGGCGCAGGACCACAGTGTTCACACCTCAGCTGGGTTCGGCGGGCGACGACCCGGCGCAACGTCGGCGATGCCGGTAGTCCCGGCGGCCCTGGCGAATTCGCTCACCGTACGCGAACACTGCCCGTAGCGAAAAGGCTTCGGCCGGTTCTCACCCGCGTGGGCTAGTACCTCCACAGCACAGTTGCTAGGCAGATGTCGTCACCGGTGGCGACATCTGCCTAGCAACTCCCACCGCGTCGGGGACGAGCCGACACTTGTCCGGTGTCCCGGGCTTGTTTCGGCAGCGCCAACCGGCTGCGACGGATAGCCTCGGCTCATGCTCGCCGCGCTACGTAACGCCCGGGGCGGCCCGTCGGTACGGGTCCGCGTGCTCGCCGCACTGCTCGTCCTGGGTCTGGCGGCCCTCTCCGCTCCGGTGTTGATTCCCGTCGTCGGCTGGTTGCTCGGACAGGTGTGGTGAGCGGCCGCCAATGGCCGGCCCGGTGGCCGGGCCACGCCGCTGCCTCACCGGCCTCCTAGGCTGACGCTTCCTCTCACGGGCGCTGGAGGTCACGGGTGGCGGTACGTCTCATCCTCGGGCTCGTCCTGACGCTCGCTGCGTTCGCGATCAGCGGGCGTCGGCTGCTGCTGCTCTATCGGCTGGCGGCGGCCGGGCAGCCTGCACCCGGCCGCACCCATGACATCGGAGCCCGGGTCAAGGCGGAGTTCGTCGAAGTCCTCGGCCAACGCAAGCTGCTGAAGTGGTCCGTGCCGGGCATCGCCCACTTCGTCACCTTCTGGGGTTTCCTCATCCTGGGTGCGACGATTTTCGAGGCGTACGGCGCGCTGTTCGACCGCGACTTCGCGATCCCGCTGATCGGGCACTGGCCCTTGCTCGGGTTCCTCGAAGACCTGCTCGCCGTGGGGGTGCTCGCCGCGCTCGTCGTCTTCCTCGTGCTCCGGGTACGGGAGGCACCTGCCAGGCTCGGGCGGCGCTCCCGCTTCTTCGCCTCGGACACCCGCAAGGGCTACATCGTCCTCGGGCTGATCTTCCTGGTCGTCGCCACGTTGCTGCTCTATCGGGGCGCGCAGGTCAACACCGGGGTCTTCCCGTTCGAGCGCGGCGCGTTCGCCTCGCAGCTCGTGGGCGCCGTGCTGGCGCCGCTCGGCGAGACGGGCAACGAAGTCGTGGAGACGGTGTTCCTGCTCACCAACATCGCGGTGATCCTCGGCTTCCTGGTGCTGGTCACCCACTCCAAGCACCTGCACATCTTCACCGCGCCACTCAACGTGGCGTTCTCCCGACGCCCCGACTCGATGGGTCCGCTGCTGCCGATGCAGTCCGGCGGGAAGGAGATCGACTTCGAGGACCCGGACGAGGACGCCGTCTTCGGCCGCGGAAAGATCGAAGACACGTCCTGGAAGGGCGTTCTCGACCTCTACACGTGCACCGAATGTGGCCGCTGCCAGGACCAGTGCCCGGCCTGGAACACCGGGAAGCCGCTGAACCCGAAGCTGGTCATCACCGACCTGCGCGACCACTTGTTCGCCACGGCGCCGTACGTGCTTGCCGGCGGGGAGGACGCGTCTCCGGAAGCGTTGGCGCGCGTGCCGGAGGCAGCGAAGGCGGCGCACGAGCGCCCACTCGTCGGACCGGTGGCGGAGGGGGGTGTCATCGACCCCGACGTGCTCTGGTCGTGCACCACCTGCGGGGCGTGCGTGGAGCAGTGCCCGGTCG
>JBBSMJ010000170.1:0-3918 GCA_038233235.1 Actinomycetes bacterium
ACCTGCGCCGGATAGACCCCTGGTCAGTGATGAAGATTGCGTTTCTGCTGTCCCTTGCGCTGTTCGTGGTCGCCGTCGTGGCCGTCTTCGTACTGTGGACGGTGCTCGACGCGATGGGTGTCTTCGCCGCCATCGGCGGGAGCGTCGAGGACGTCACGGGGGCCGGATCGACGATCGACTTCGACATCGTCGAGTTCTTCGCGTTGCGTCGAGTGCTCGGTTTCACTCTCATGGTGGGCGCGGTCAACGTCGTACTGCTCACCGCGCTGGCCACGATCTACGCCTTCCTCTACAACCTCGCAGCTGGCGTCGTCGGCGGCTTCGAGGTCACCCTTTCCGAGCTGGAGTAACCAGCAGGAGCCCCTGGCGTCGCTGAGCTGCGGACATGCTGCGGTAGCCTCGTGCGGCGCCCTCGCGCGACCCTTTGGGGCCTATAGCTCAGTTGGTTAGAGCGCATCCCTGATAAGGATGAGGTCGCTGGTTCAAATCCAGCTAGGCCCACGTCTGCGTCCCCACCCGCCAGGGAGTCACTATGAAGAAGCTGCTTGCGCTCGCTCTCGTCGCGGCCGGCGGAGTGGCCGCCTACCGCAAGGTTCAAGCCGACCGTGCCGAACAGGACCTGTGGACCGAGGCCACCACCGCCCCGGACCTGCGGTGACCACGTGAGGAAGGACAGCCCCTCGCCGGGGACGTAGCTCAACTGGAAGAGCACCGCCCTTGCACGGCGGGGGTTGAGGGTTCGAGTCCCTTCGTCTCCACTGGATCGACCCAGGTCGGTTGCCGATTACGCGCTGGGCCCGGTGGCGGGCCGTGCGGTAGGCCCGGCGGTGGGCTCGGCAGGCGTCAGCGGCTCCCACTTGTCGGCACGACCTTTCCGTGCGGCGCCTGCAGCGGCCACGATGCCGCCCAGGCCTGTCACGAGGAGTGCGGCCTTCGGCCAACGGCGCTGTTGCGTCGGCGTACGACGCCCGCGCAGCAGCGGCGACCGCATCCGCCGCGGGGGCACCGGCGCCGACTCACCGCGCAGGGCGGCCAGTGCGGCCGATCCTCGGGTGCGCGCCTGGGTCATCACTGGCCCGGCGGCGGCTGGGGTTGCGATTCGATGGCGCATCTTCTGGGTGTGGTGCACGGCAGGCCCTCCCGTACGAGTAGCTCGATGCTGCTGATCCGGGCAGCCTTCCCGAGTCGGATGTCACTCATGCCAGCCGTGGCAGGATGAAGCCACCAGTGGGCACGTTCAAGACCGCTGACCTTCACGAGTTCCAGGGAGACTGCTTCGTGGCCGAAGAGTTGTACGCGACCATCAAGACCAATCAGGGTGACATCGAGGTGCAGCTCTTTCCCGATCACGCCCCCAAGACGGTCCGCAACTTCGTCGAGCTGGCCGAGGGCGGCCGGGAGTGGACGGACCCGCGCACGAAGAAGCAGACGACCGAGCCGCTGTACGACGGGACGAAACTCCACCGGGTGATCAGCAACTTCATGATCCAGGGCGGTGACCCGCTCGGCACCGGCACCGGCGGTCCCGGCTACCAGTTCAAGGACGAGATCCACCCCGAGTTGACCTTCAATCGGCCCTATCTGCTGGCTATGGCCAACGCCGGTCCGGGAACCAACGGCTCGCAGTTCTTCGTCACGGTTGCCGCCACCAGCTGGCTCACCGGCAAGCACACCATCTTCGGCGAGGTCAGCTCGGCGGACGGGCGGAAGGTCGTCGACACGATCGCCGCCCTGCCCACCGACGAGCAAGACCGGCCGCAACAGGACGTAGTGGTCGAGTCGATCAGCGTCGAGCGCCGTACGACGGGGGCTTGACGGCCGGATGACCGACCCCCGGGAGCCCGGGCCACCCGCGGAGCGGGGGGAGGCCCCTGCCGCGCCCACCTGCTACCGCCATACGGACCGGGAAACCTACATTCGGTGTACGCGGTGCGAGCGGCCGATCTGTCCGGATTGCATGCAGCCGGCTGCCGTCGGTTTCCAGTGCCCGGAGTGTGTTCGCGCGGGCAACCGTTCGCAGCGCTCGGCCCGCACCGTTTTCGGGGGGCAGCCGAGCGCGGACCCCGGCACTGTGACCCGGGTCCTCATCGGCATCAACGTGGTCCTCTTTCTCGTCCAACTCGCCGCACCGGCGCTCACTCAGCGGCTCTTCCTCATCGGGCTTGCCCTCGACCCCTCGTCGGGCCAGCTGGTCGGAGTCGCCGACGGAGAGTACTACCGGCTGGTGACGGTGGCGTTCCTGCACGGCGGGTTCCTCCACCTGCTGTTCAACATGTACGCGCTCTTCCTGTTCGGGCCGCGGCTGGAGGCGGTCCTCGGACGGGGCCGGTTCCTCACCCTCTACCTGCTGTCCGCGCTCGGCGGGTCGGTGGCCTCCTACCTCACCAGCGCTCCCAACCAGCCCTCGGTCGGTGCCTCGGGAGCCGTCTTCGGTCTGCTCGGCGCCCTCCTGGTGGTCAGTCGGAAGCTGCGCTACGACGCCAGGCCGGTGCTGGTGCTGCTCGGGATCAACCTGGCGCTGGGGTTCGTCATCCCGCGCATCGACTGGCGCGCACACCTCGGCGGGCTGGTCGCCGGCGCGCTGCTCGCGGCGGTGTTCGCCTACGCGCCCCAGCGGTTACGTCAGCCAGCCGCCTTGGCAGCGGTGGGGGTGGTGATGGCGGTCTTCGCCGTCCTCGTGGTGCTCCGTACCACCGCTCTCACCGGTTAGCCAGGCGGTGCCGGGTCCCGGTTGTCCCCATTGTGGACAGCGGCTGTGGAGAACTACATACGTGTAGTTAGCCCGGGCGTCACCGGTTGGGAGGTGGACCGCTCAACGCCACTGCGTGGACAGCACGAAGCCGGCGATGATGAAGCCGAAGCCGATAACGAGATTCCAGTTGCCTAGGGGAGAGATGGGCAGGGAGCCCTGGGTCACATAGAAGACCACGATCCACAGCAATCCCAACAGGAACAACGTGACCATGACCGGTGCCACCCACGCCCGACTGGGCATCCCGCCCTCCGTGGTGGCGGTTGGTGGCGTGTAGTCGCTCTTGCGACGCAAACGAGACCTCGGCACGGTTCCTCGTCTCCTCAGGCAACTCCCACCGACCGATCGACATGGCCGGTTGGTCAGTTAGCGTAGCCGCCGGGCCGGTGGTCTGGTCCATTGGCCATCTTGGGGGGCGCTGGAGCGGTGACACGCATCCTCGTCGTCGACAACTACGACAGCTTCGTCTACAACCTCGTGCAGTACCTCGCCCAGCTAGGAGCCGACTGCGACGTACGCCGCAACGACGCGCTGGCCCCCGCCGACGCGGACGGCTACGACGGGGTGCTGTTGAGTCCAGGCCCGGGCACGCCGGAGCGCGCGGGGGTGTGCGTCGAGCTGGTTCGCCACGCAGCCGGGCGGGTGCCACTGCTCGGCGTCTGCCTTGGCCACCAGGCGGTCGCTGCGGCGTACGGCGCCCGCGTCGACCGGGCGCCGGAACTCTTGCACGGCAAGACCAGCGCGGTTCACCACCGCGGCGGCGGTGTGCTCGACGGGCTACCGACGCCCTTCACGGCCACTCGCTACCACTCCCTCGCCGTCGACGACTCCACCGTGCCGCCGGAGCTCGAGGTGACCGCGCGAACCGCCAGCGGAGTCGTGATGGCGTTGCGCCACCGCGAGCTGGCGGTCGAGGGTGTCCAGTTCCACCCCGAATCGGTGCTCACCGAGGGCGGGCACCGGCTACTGGGCAACTGGCTGGCGGCATGTGGCGATTCGTCCGCCGTACAGCGCGCCGCCGAGCTACACGCGCGCGTCGACTCGAGTAGTCGGGCCACGCCGCCCGGCGCGTAGGCGAGGCAGCTGGTGCGGTTGCCACGCCGGCCGGGGGTGCAGGCAAGGAACTGGTGCCGTTGCAGCAGTGGTACGAGGGCTTGTCGCTCGGC
>JBBSMJ010000171.1:0-3912 GCA_038233235.1 Actinomycetes bacterium
ACCCGAGCAACGACACATTCCCGCAACCGCTGATCCCGCTCGAGGAGCTCAAGTCGGGCGGGCCGCCGCCAGACGGCATACCGCCCATCGACGATCCCCGCTTTCACAAGCCCGACCAGGTCGACTGGATCGCCGCGGAGGAGCCGGTGCTCGCGCTCGAACTCAACGGGGACCGGCGCGCGTACCCGCTCAAAGTCATGATCTGGCACGAGATCGTCAACGACACCGTCGGCGGCGTACCCGTTGCTGTCACGTACTGCCCGCTGTGCAATTCGGCACTCGCCTACGACCGGCGCATCGGCGGCCAGGTGCTCGACTTCGGCACGTCGGGGCAGCTCTACAACTCCGACCTGGTCATGTACGACCGGCAGACCGAGTCGCTGTGGACCCAGCTGCTCGGCAAGGCGGTCGTGGGGGAGCTGACCGGCACCGATCTGACGGCGTACCCGGTGGCCACGGTCGCCTGGGAGGACTGGAGGGCCGCCAACCCGGACGGGTGGGTGCTCAGCCGCGACACCGGCCACCCGCGCGACTACGGGCGCAACCCGTACGCCCGTTACGACGACCCCGAGGGGCAGCCGCTCCTGTTCGACAAGGAGGCCGACGCTCGCCTCCCCGCGATGGCCCGGGTGGTCGGGCTGCGTGAGGGTGCGGAGTCCGTCGCGGTGGTGACCACCAGCCTGCTGAAACGCGGCGTGGTCGAGGTGGAGCTGGCCGGGCAGGACGTGGTCGTGTGGGCGCTGCCGGGTACCCGGTCGGCGTTGGACCAGGCGCAGATCTCCGAGGGCCGCGACGTCGGCGCGACCGGCGCGTTCTCGCCAGTCGTCGACGGCGAGCGGCTGCACTTCCGCCGCGACGGCGACGGCTTCCGCGACACCGAGACCGGCAGCAGGTGGGACGTGCTGGGTCGCGCTGTGTCCGGGGACCTCGAGGGCGAGCGCTTGACCCGGGCGGAGTACGTCGACACGTTCTGGTTCGCCTGGGCGGCGTTCCTGCCGGACACCCGGGTGGTGGGCTGACCCGGCGGCGGCGGCCGACGGCGCATCACGTGTCCTTAGTCCCCTTCGAAGCCAAACGGCTCGTCCATCGAGTCGAGCGCCCGGTATGTTCCTTGAAGACGCGCCATTCCTCGGCTCTCGCGCGCGGCGAGCAACGCCACCTTGGTCCCGGCCGCTACCGGCTGCGGCGCTCATGACCTCTTCTCTCACCGTGACATCGCTGGTCCGCTCCTGGCCATCGCTCACCGCTCGAGCCTTTCCGCCGAGGCGCCACTCGACGTGGCGCGCGGCAGCGTCAGCACGACCTCGGCGTCGCTGACGCTGATCCCGAGCTGCCCGCTGCCGTGCTCGCGGAGCAGCCGGGTGATGCGGCGGATCCCGGTGCCGGCGCGGGTGGCGAGCTCGGCGTCGGCGACCCGCGAGTAGATGTGCGGGTTGCGGGTGACGTGGATGCCGGCGCGCATGGCGTCGGCGTCCACGCTGTTGGGCGGGCGGCCGGGCGAGCGGACCTCGACCCGGTCAGTCAGCACGAAGATCCGAACCGGCCCAGGGATGCTGTAGTCGCGGTGGACCAGGGCATTGACCACGGCCTCCCGCAGCGCCGCCGGTGGGATCTCCGGCCGGCGCTCCTTTTCGAACCCGTTGATCTCGTGTCCCGTGCGCAGGTGGAGCCCGAGGAAGGTCGCTGCCTGCTGCACGACATCGAACAGCCCACCGCGTAGGTCCTTCCGATCGATGAAGTCGTCCCCGATGTCGTCGCCGGCCAGCGCGCCGACGACGACCCTGCTGGCTTCCAGCACCTCCTGTGGAGCACGACCGAACAGCACGATGCCGCCGACGGTCGGGTGCGACCCGTCGTACAGCCTCCAGTTGCGCAGGACACGCGCCGGGTCGCCCACATCGTCGAGACCGACATCGGCGAGATGGCGGGCAACAGCATCCAGGTCGAGGTCGATCAGGTTCTGCCGAAGCAGCGGCTGTTCGTCGTAGTAGAGCGACATCGACGCCTGAAAGAGCCGGAGCAGCTCCTCGCGGCTGGCTGCCCGGCAGCGCGCTCCGCTGCGGACGTAGTAGCGCCCGTTCGCGGTGGAGTACGGCCGCTGGTCCCCCTTCGCCACGTAGAGGACGACCACGGTCCTGCCATCGAGGAGCAGTGTCTCCGGGACCACCGTGACGGGCGGCGAGCACCGGTTGAACGCGACGTCGTCGATGCGCAGGAGCAGCGCGTCGGGGTCGTCGACACCTGCGACGGCCCGGTCGTCCTCGATGCCGACGATGATCAGGCCGCCATCACTGTTGGCGAAGCACACGAGGTCCTTGGCAAGCTCCTCGTTGCTGCCGAGAGCGGCCTTCCACTCGGTGTGCGGGTCCTCCCCCCGAAGCAGCCGCTGCCGCAGGTCATCGGGAGTCATCGCGACCTACCTCCTCGTACGACCAGTTCGTGGCTCTCGGGCTCATCCTGCCCGCTCGAGGTCGCGAAGACGGCCCAGAGCGCGGCTCAGGTGGGCTGACCCGGGGTCCGAGTGCTGTACTAGGACGCCGTGGCTGTGCTTCTCGACCTCGACGGCACCCTGTACGCCGGTGACGAGCCGGTGCCGGGCGCCGTCGACACCCTCGCCGTACTACGCGAGCGGGGTACGACGCTGCGGTTCCTCACCAACACCGACTCCCGGCCGCCGGAGACGGTGCTCGACGAGCTCGCCTCGTACGGGTTCGACGTCCAGCCCGACGAGTTGTTCACCCCGGTCGTCGCCGCGGAGCAGCTGCTCGACGGGTTGGCCGAGGTGCGGTTGCACACGCTGGTCGCGCCGAGCGTGCGGGAGTGCTTCGCGCGGTTCCGCGGGGCGCCGCCGTACACCCACCTGTTGGTCGGCGACTGCCGGGAGGCGCTGAACTACGACGCGCTGGACGCGGCGTTCCGTGCGCTGCGTGGTGGGGCCGAGCTGGTCGCGCTGCAGCGCGGGCGTTACTACAAGCGTGCGGACGGCGACCACGTCGACGCCGGCGCTGTCGTCGCCGGTCTGGAGTACGCCGCCGAGGTCGAGGCGACTGTCGTCGGCAAGCCGTCACGCGACTTCTTCGAGCTGTGCCTGCGGTCAGCGAACGCCGACGCGAAGGACAGCGTCGTCGTGGGGGACGACGTGTCCACCGACGTCGCCGGCGGTCGCGCCGCCGGACTGCGCACCGTCCTCGTGCGCACCGGCAAGTACGCCGACACGCCCGACGGAGCGGCCAGGGACGCCGACCATGTCATCGACTCGATCGCCGACCTGCCGGGCCTGCTGGATGGGCTGAAGTAATCACGCAGCGACGTGGCGGAGGCTCCGGGATTTGAACCCGGGAGGGGTTTGAGCCCCAACCGCATTAGCAGTGCGGCGCCATAAACCGGACTAGGCGAAGCCTCCAACCGACCGTGTCGGTCGGGGCCAGCGTAGCGGCCGCCGAGTAGGACCGGCAGCGCCCGAGCTGATCGACCGAGCGGTCGACCGGAGACGTCCGCCTCCCCAAGGCTCCGGGAATCCGCTGTCGGATCGAGGTGCTGTCCTGAGGAGCAGTCCCGCTTGGTGCTCATGTACGGCAGGAGCCTCAACTTGCCCCGATAACCGGCCGATGGACCGCTGAGCCATCGGTGGGCGAGGCGCGCAGACGGTGAGGGAGAGCATGGCAAGCGTGAGGGCAGACGTGGAAGTGGATGACGCGGACATCGCGAAGCTCCTCGACGGGATCCTGGCGGCCGGTGAGGTACGCGCGGTGTACCAGCCGATCGTCGACCTCGACACCGGTGGGGTGGTCGCGTACGAAGCCCTCGCCCGCGGGCCGCAGGGTTCCCCGCTGGAGCGACCGGACCAGCTGTTCGCCGCCGCCCGACGCACCAACCGACTGGCACAGCTGGACCAGGCGTGCCGCACAGCCG
>JBBSMJ010000172.1:0-3896 GCA_038233235.1 Actinomycetes bacterium
CCGCGAACCAGGCCGACAGCGGCGTGTGCGACCGGTGGAAGATCGTGCCGGCGGTGACCGACGTCTTGCGTCCGCAGCTCGCGCACATCCACATCCGCCGCTGACCGATCCGCCAGCCGTCGCGACCATCGCACTCCGGGCACACAAACCCGCCGGGCCACCGCAGACGGTCGAGGAACTCAACGCAGGAGTCCTCGTTGGGGAACCAGTCGCGGAACTCCAGGAACGTCCGCGGGTAGTCAACCCCGCCCTTCGGATGCTCCGCGCTCACCCCCCAAGGCTACTGCACTCAAGCGGATATGCAGAACATGTGTTCGAGTATACCGGTGGCTCCGACACTTTCCGCGGTCGTCCACAGGCCGGGACGGCCCGATCATCGGAGCCTCGCGAAGTGCTGGCGCACAGCCGGTACGCCTCCTGCGGCTGCGGCTACGGACTCACCGTCCGTCGCTCTTACGAGGCGGTCTGATCTGTCGATTGGTCCATGACGTAGATAGTTGCGCCGCCCGGGTCCTGGTAAGTGGCCAGGAAGCCGCCGGGAATCTCCGCGGGCCCTTCGACCACGGCAAGGGTCTCCGGGCGAGCAGCATGGAAGGTCTTAAGGCTGTCGACGACAAACACCGGCCCGACTGGGGCCTTGGGGTCGTTGGCGTCGAGCATGACCTGCACGTCGCTGTCCGGCAGGGCCAGCGCGACGGTTGCGTCGCCCTCACGCCACACCTCGGTGAAGCCGAGGACGTCACGGTAGAGGGCGAGCGAGGCTGTCAGGTCGGAGGTCGGGACGAACATGAACTCGAACTTCATGGCGGGTCCTTCCGTGTCGTAACTAGATTTCAGCAAACCATAATCGCATTATGGTGAGGTGCGCGAGTGGATCCCGGTATCGACCTCCCCGAAGGGCCGGCTCGTGCTCGCTGCGGTCAAGGAGTTCGGGGCACGCCCCTATGGCGAGGTCATGGTCGCTGAGCTGGTGGCAGCGGCGAAGGTCACCACGGGCACGCTGTACCACCACTTCGGCAGCAAGCTCGGGTTGTATGCCTTCGTGCGGGGGGACGTGGAACGCCGCCTCCTGGACCGGATGGAAGGCGCAGTGGCGGCCAGGGAGTCGGATCGCGCGGCCGCCGTGACGTCCGCCTTGCTCGTCGGGCTGGACTTCGCCGTTCGGGAGGACTTCCTCCGCATCCTGGGAGACCCTCCCCCGGGCACGAACCATGATCGGCTGGCCGAGATGCTCAGCCAGAGCGCCGTCCCGACGGCACCACTTCTCGGCCGGGTGCTCGCGGCGGCCTGGCGTGCGGCACTATCGGCGATCGCCGAAGGCGCCGAGCCGGAGCAGGCCCGCGCTGCCATTGCGGCTCTAAGAGTCCACTTGCCTGGCGAATGAAGGCCTCACCGAAGCGTACGGAACCCCGCGGTCCAGGCCACACAGGAGCCCATCCCGGCCACCGCCGGCGGCTCTCCTGACGTAGGCAACCATCGGCGGAGCTGCAATCCACCACTTTCAGCCTTCCGCGATGTCGACTCTCACCAACATTCCGGGGTTGTCGAAGGCAACGGGCCGATGCCGGCATCGGCGAGTCGACAGGCGTCGTTGGCGGCGATGCTCGCAGTGCCTCGCGGGTCGAGCCCTTAGGGTACGGCGCGACCGCGTGCAGCAGTCGCGGTTGCTGACGGGACCATCAGGGAGGCAGTAGTGCCGGAGGAGCCGGAGCGCCCGACCACCGGGCCGATCTTCGTCATCGGCAGCCAGGGGTCCGGCACGACGTTGATGCGGCTCATCCTGGACAGCCACGAGGACTTCGCGCTGGCGCAGGAAACCGGGTTCATGCGGGCAGCGCTGGCGCAGCTCACGGTGCCGTTCCACGAGGCAGGTCGCGACTGGTATCTCCGCCTGGGCTGGTCCGAGACGGAAATGCACGACCAGCTCCGCGGGTTCTACGAGCGCATTTTCGCGCGCTTCGCCGCATCGCAGGGCGCCCGCCGCTGGGGCGACAAGACGCCGTACCACATCTGGCATGTCCCCGAGCTGGCCCAGATCTTCCCTGACGCCCTCTTTCTGTGCATGGTGCGTAACCCTGGCGGCACCACCGCGTCCGTCCAGAGCCGCTTCGACTGGCAGGTGCAGCACGCGGTGAACGCTTGGGTGCGGCAAAACACCGAGATCGCGGTGAGAGCGGTCCAGCTACCTGGCCGATTCGCCCTGCTGCGCTACGAGGATCTCGTCCTCGACCCGGAGACCAGCCTGCGCGAGCTGCTCGACTGGATGGGCGAGCCGTGGACACCGCGCCTGCTGGAGCACCACGTCGTCCATGGTGAGCGCCAGCCACAGCACGTGGAGGGCATGACGAGCGCCACGGACCCCATCGACGTCGAGCGCATCGCGAAATGGACCACCAAGCTCGACGCCGAGGCCCGCGACCTGCTGCGTACCAAGGCCGCACCGCTGGCACGCTTCTACGGCTACCACGTCGACGACGCGATGCGCCTGGACTCGCTGCTGCCAGCGGACTCCGTACGCCGCAAGCTCGTCACCTCAGCGGACATCGCCCGGCGGCAGTCCGAGCACGCCGACATGGACTGGAGTCCGCGCGGCCGACCCGCCGCGAACCGGCGCCTCGATGCGGCCGAGCTGTGGCTGAGTCGCCACCAGGGGAAAAGGAGCGACAAGTCCAGCGAGCGCCTCCCGTCCGCTGCGCCTTCGACCAAGCCCAAGGGCAGCGGGAGAGCCGCTGCGAAGATCACCAGAACCGCCGATCCTGGTGCGCGGGTGCCGATCCTCGTGGTGGGGTCACCCGCGGCGGGCAGCGACCTGGTCAGGACGGCGCTGGACCGACATGAGCGACTGGCGATCACCGCGGACTCCGGTTTCCTGCGGGCGGCGATCAACCACCAGTGGGTGCCTTTTCGGCGCAGCGGCGGTTGGTACAAGCGGCTGGGTTGGAGCAGGGAGGAGTTCTCCGCCGAGCTGGGCGTCTTCTACAGCGGATTGTTCGAGCGCATCCTGCAGAGCCGAGATGCCCAGCGGTGGGGTGACGCGACGCCTTTCCACGTGTGGCACCTGGACACTGCGAACGAACTGTTTCCCGACGCGGTGGTCGTTGGAGTGATCCGCCACCCTGCGGCCGTGGTCGCGGATCTGGTGTATGGCGGCCTGGAGCCGGTCCACGCGATCCGGCAGTGGAGGGGTGCCACCTTGGCGATAGTGTTGGCCGGCTCCGCGATGGGGCAGCGGTTTCTGCTGGTGCGGCACGAGGACTTGGTCGAGGCGCCGGAGGAAACACTCCGGGAGCTGCTCGGGCTGTTGGGTGAGCCCTGGTCTGACCGGGCGCTCGAGGCGGCAAGGTTGCACGAGCCGGCCAGCAACCTTGACTCTCTGCCTCCCCCGGTCCGCAAGGCGCTACGCAAGCGGGTGGGGCGGTTGGCCAGCCTGCTCGGCTACGACCTCGCCAAGCCAGCAGCGCATACCGCCTTGTTGCCGGCGACCCATCAGCGCCGTCGCGTGCTGACCGGCGACGACCTCGCCGTACGCCGCAAGGAGTTCCCTGCGGTCGGCCGGAAGCCACCCACGCCCCCGCGCGTAGACCGTCCGTTGCGCTCGACGAACGTTCGCGCACGCTTCATCCGAGGATCCGGCGAGCGCTCCTGAGGCGGTAGCTCAGCCGAGGGTGTTCGCCCGGGCGAGGTCGTCCTCGAAGTCGACCTCGACGCAGCCGAACTCGGAGATGTCGACGGGGAGAAAAGGCAGCCCGTCCTGTGCGATCGCCAGCTCTATACCGCGCTCGAAGTAGTCCTGGTCGGCGCACTCGCGGAGTCGCTGAAGCAGCGTCGCCTTGTCGCGGGCGGATACGTAGTTGATGCCCACGGCCTCGCCGAGTCCATCGACCACGGTCTTGGAC
>JBBSMJ010000173.1:0-3886 GCA_038233235.1 Actinomycetes bacterium
AGCACCGCGTTGGCGAAGCGGGCCGCCCCCTCCCCGGCGACGGCGCGGGCGAGGTCGACGGTGACGCTGACCGCGGCATGCGTGGCCACCCGCAGCGCCAGCAACTGGTGGGTGCCCAGCCGCAGCGCGTCGCGCAGCGTCGGGTCGACGCGGTCCAGCGGCCGGTCGACGCAGGCGGCCAGCACGGCGTCGTAGGTGCCCTGCCAGCGCAGCGTGCCGTACGCCAGCTCGGTGGCGAACGCGGCGTCCCGGCCGCTGATCCCCCGCTCCCGCAGCAGGCCGGGCAGCACGAGGTTGGCGTAGGCCCCGCGCTCGGTGACCGCGCGCAGCACGTCGTACGCCGCCCGCCGGGCGGGGTCCACCGCCGCCGGCATGTCAGTCGAACCGTTCGCCGGGAGTCGGCCGGGCGCCGTTGACCCAGTCCGCGGCGGGCATCCGGCGCTTGCCTGGCGGCTGCACATCGCCGAGCGCGAGGGGAGCGGTCGCGGTGCCCACGAGCACCGCGGCCCCGGTCACCGCGAGCTGACCGGGAGAGAGCGATGGCGAATCGTCCGGCGCGGGTGTGACTGGGCCGAGCTTCAGCCGTTGCCCGCGGAACGTCGTCCATGCCCCGGGCTGCGGCGTGCACGCGCGCACCAGCCGGTCCACCCGCGTCGCCGGCGCAGTCCAGTCGACGCGCGCATCGTCGGTGGTGAGCTTGGGCGCGAAGGTCACCCCGTCCGTCGGCTGCGGCACCGCGGCCAGCCGGCCCTCTGCTATGCCGTCCAACGTGGCGAGCAGCAGCCGGGCGCCGGAGAGCGCCAGCCGGTCGAGCAGGTCCCCCGACGTGTCGGTGGGCCGCACGGGTTCGGTGAGTACGCCGTACACCGGGCCCGTGTCCAGCCCCTCCTCGAGCGCGAACGTGGTCGCGCCGGTCACCTCGTCGCCGGCCAGCAGAGAGTGCTGCACCGGGGCGGCGCCGCGCCAGGCCGGCAGCAGCGAGAAGTGCAGGTTCACCCAGCCGTGCACCGGTACCGCAAGGGCGACGGGGGGCACCAGCGCGCCATACGCGACGACGGGGCAGCAGTCGGGGGCGAGCTCCCGCAGCCGGTCGAGGAACGCCGGGTCGCGCAGTCGGGTCGGGGTGAGCACTGTGACCCCGGCCTCGACCGCAGCGCTGGCCACCGGACTGGGAGCTGGCCGGCGGCCTCGCCCGGCGGGCGCGTCCGGTCGGGTGAGGACAGCGACCACGTCGTGGGGGGATTCCAGCAAGGCTCGCAGCGAGGGCAGCGCGGCAGCGGGTGTGCCGGCGAAGACCAGCCGCATCCGCTACGTCGCGCGACCGAGGGTGGGGTGCGGCGACGCCCTGACCTGCGGGGCCGGCTCCCCTGACCACTCGGCCTCACGGATCGCCTTCATGGCGAGCTTGCGCTGTTCGCGGTCCAGCCGGTCGATGAACAGCACCCCGTCGAGGTGGTCAGTCTCGTGCTGGACGCAGCGGGCGAGCATCTCGCTGCCCTCGATGCTGACCGGATCGCCGTACATGTTCATACCGCGGGCCACCACTCGTAGGGCGCGCTTGCAGGGAAAAGTCAGTCCGGGAAAGGACAGACAGCCCTCCTCACCATCCTGCTCCTCGAGGGAGAGGTCGAGGCGGGGGTTGACCAAATGCCCGACGACATCGTCGACGTCGTAGGTGAACACCCGGAGGCCGACGCCCAGCTGCGGGGCGGCCAAGCCGACACCGGGGGCGTCGAGCATTGTCTCGCTGAGGTCCCTGACCAGGTTGCGCAACTCCTTGTCGAAGTCGGTCACCGGGTCGGCCGGCGTACGCAGCACGGGGTCGCCGAAGAGACGGATCGGCTGGACGGCCACGCATCGCCTCCCTGTCGCCATGCCGGCGGGCCTGACCCAGTCTACGAACGGCGCGGCGGCGCGACTCTTGCCCTCCACCGTTCAGTCATGCAAGCGTCGCCCATACCTCACCTGCACCGACCAGGGTGTCAGTACCTCGACGCCGAACGGTCAACCAGAATGGCAACCAGAATGGAGCAGTCCATGACAACGGTTCAGCGGGTACGTCGACCGCTTGTCGCGGTAGCCGTTTTCGCGCTGGGTGCGGCCGCCTGGTCGGGACCGGCCAGCGCGCTCGACACCGCCCAGTTCCGGATTCAGAGTCAAGGCCAGGGGGCAGGCCAGGGCGTCGGCCGGCAGCAGCAGGCCGACCGACAGGTGCGGTTCGCGACTTTCAACGCCTCGCTCAACCGCTTCACCGAGGGCGAGCTCGTCGAGGACCTGTCCACGGCGGACGACCCGCAGGCCGCTGCGGTGGCCGAGATCATCCAGCGCGTCCGGCCTGACGTACTGCTCGTCAACGAGTTCGACTACGACGCCAACCACGAGGCGCTCCAGCTGTTCCAGCGCAACTACCTTTCGGTGCCGCACAACGGCGCCCGAGCCATCCGCTATCCGTACCGCTACACGGCGCCGTCCAACACCGGCGTGCCGTCCGGGTTCGACCTCGACAACGACGGGTCGGTGGGCGGGCCGAACGACGCGTTCGGCTTCGGCTTCTTCCCCGGCCAGTTCGGGATGGCGGTCTACTCGAAGTACCCGATCGACAGCGACGGCGTACGGACCTTCCAGCTGTTCGAGTGGGAAGACATGCCGGGCGCGCTGCTGCCCGACAACCCGGACACTCCCGAGCCGGCCGACTTCTACTCCCCCGAAGAGCTCGACGTCTTTCGGCTGTCGTCGAAGAGCCACTGGGACCTGCCGATCCTGGTCGGCAAGCGCGCCGTGCACTTCCTGGTCAGCCACCCGACACCCCCGGTCTTCGACGGTCCGGAGGACCGTAACGGCCGTCGCAACCACGACGAGATCCGGTTCTGGGCGGACTACGTACGGCCCGGACAGGCCAGCCGTTACATCTACGACGACGCTGGCGAGCGCGGCGGTCTGCAGCCGGGCGCCCGCTTCGTCATCGCCGGTGACATGAACGCCGACCCCTTCGACGGTGACAGCACCGCCGGTGCGGCGCAGCAGCTGCTGGACCACCCGCGCGTCAACACGAAGCAGACGCCGGCCAGCAAGGGAGCCATCGAGGCGTCTCTCCGGCAGCAGGACGTCAACCTCACCCATCGGGGTGGCGCGCGCTTCGACACCGCGGACTTCGCCGAGCCGCCGGGGAACCTGCGGGTGGACTACGTGCTGCCGAGCAAGCAGCTGCGGATCAGCGACTCTGCGGTGTTCTGGCCGGTCCGCTCGAACCCGCTGTCCCGGCTGACCGGCACCTTCCCGTTCCCCAGCTCCGATCACCGGTTGGTGTGGGTCGACGTACGCGCCAGGTAGGGCAGATACCCGGTTATCCCCGCCGACCCGGTGCTCCGCCGGGAATAGCGCTATCATGTGATACCGCAGCGCTTGCGAGGGGGGTTCGGCTCATAACTGATCTGTTGATCCGCGATGTGCCCGAGGATGTCGTTCGGTCGATCGATGCCAAGGCGCGGCGGCTCGGCCTGTCTCGCGCTGAATTCCTGCGCCGCACGCTCGCACGTGAGCGAACTAGCGCCGTCGACGAGGTGACGGTGGAAGACCTGTCCCGGTTCGCCGGGACGTTCGCCGACCTGGCCGACGACGAGGTCATGCGCCACGCATGGCAGTGACCGCTTGGCTCGTCGACAAGTCCGCGCTCGTGCGTTTGGTGGATAGTCCCGACGCGCAGGTCTGGACGACCAGGATTCAACGCGGACTTGTGCGGATCACCACGGTCACCCGCCTCGAGGTGGGCTACTCCGCCCGCTCGGCGGGCGAGTTGCGAGCGAGTAGCAGCCGCCCGCCGCTGGCGGCGATGCCGATCGAGTACCTCACCCCCGCGATCGAGGATCGCGCCGTAGCGGTTCAGTCC
>JBBSMJ010000174.1:0-3885 GCA_038233235.1 Actinomycetes bacterium
ACCCTGACGATGGCGCCCGGATCCCAGCTGTCTGCCATCTCCGGCGTGAGGTAACCGCGGGCGACCTGATGGTCGTTCTCGAAGCTCGCGGAGGCAGCCAGGAATCCCCGTACGACGTCGACCGGTCCATCTCCTCCCTTCGGCGCCTCGGCGAGCAGCCGAACGTAGGAGTCGCTGCCCCGGCCGACCCGAACGCCCTCGTCCTCGTACACCGGGCTCGATGACGGCACCGAGGCACAACCGACAGGACCGAGGGTGAGCGCGGCGAAGAGGGCTACGACGCCGGTACGGCGTAGGCGTAGGGGTTCAGCCACGGCGCCGCCCCACGGTCGCTGGAACGGGTGGTCCCGAGGACTCTTCGGGGTTCTCCGCGGGCGCGGGAAGGGCATCGTCGGGCACCAGCGGGATCGGCGAAGCGTCGACCGGCTCGCCGACCCGATGCGGCAGCGTCAGGCGGAAGTGCGCCCCACCGCCTGGCTGGCCCCACGCCTCGAGGCGGCCACCGTGCAGGCGGGCGTCCTCCACCGCGATCGACAGTCCGAGGCCGGTGCCGCCTATCCCCCGCGCGCGGGCGGGATCAGCGCGCCAGAACCGGTCGAAGACGCGCTGCTCCTCTCCCGGTGCCAGGCCGACACCGTGATCGCGCACCGATACGGCGACGGCGTCGGTCCCGGTGGCGACACGTACGAGGACCTGGCGTCCCCCGCCGTGCTCGATCGCGTTGACGACAAGGTTTCGCAGCACCCGCTCGATGCGCCGGCGGTCCATCTCGGCGACGCAGGGCACGGCGGGCACCTGCAGCCGCAGCTGCCCGCCGTGGCCGGCACCGAAGCGGTCAGCCAACGGCTGGGCACCCTCCACCACTCGGCGAGCCACGTCACGAAGGTCGACCGGCTCGGCGTCGAGCGCGGCGGCCCCTGCATCGAATCGGCTGATCTCCAACAGTTCGGCGAGCAACGCCTCGAAGCGGTCGAGCTCGTGCTGCAGCAGCTCGGCTGAGCGGCGAACCGCCGGGTGAAACGTCTGCCGCTCCTCGTGCAGCACGTCCGCGGCCATGCGCACCGTCGTCAACGGCGTACGCAGCTCGTGAGACACGTCGGCGACGAAGCGACGCTGCAGCCGGGACAGATCTTCCAACTTCCGGATCTGCGCCTGGAGACTGGCGGCCATCGTGTTGAACGACGTCGCCAAGCGGGCGAGATCGTCCTCCCCGCGGACCTGCATCCGCTCGCGCAGTCTCCCCGCCGACAACCGCTCCGCGGTGCGGGCGGCCATCCGGACGGGGGCGACGACCTGGCGAGCGACGAGGAGACCGATCAATCCGATGAGCAGCAGCAGCCCCAGCCCGGCGAAGGCGAGGGTGCGCTGGACGAGGTCGAGGGTCTCCTGCTCCTGGGTGAGCGGGTAGAGGTAGTACAGCTCGTACAAGCCCCCGCCCGGCACGTCGAGCGGACCACCGTAGGCAAGACCCGGCGCCGGCGAACGGCCGTCGACGTAACGGATGTCGACGTAACGGTAAGCCGGTACCTGCCGCACGGAGATGACGTCCCGAAGGTCGCGCGGGATGCTGCTCACCGCGATCTCGTTCGACACGAAACCTGGAGCGCCGGCGGTCTGGCGACCCGAGGAACTCAGCAGCACCACGTCGTAGCGGCCGCCGGCCCCTGCCCGGTTGCCCAACGTACTGATCACTCCACCGAGCAGCTCGCGCGCGGACCCGGGATCGCCCCGGTCGAAGGAGTCGACTTGCAGTTGCGCGGTGCCGAGCCCGGCTTGCACCTCGCTGCGGGCGGCGTCCTCCTTGGCGCCGAGGAGCCCGGCGACCAGCTGCTGGATGAGCACCGCTCCGATGAGCCCCACGACGGCACCGCATAGCAGCACGGTGGTGGCCACGACCCGCAGCTGCAGGGAGCGTCGCCACCGCGCGCTCAATCGCCGGCCCAATCGCCAGCCTCGCCGTCGCCTGCCAGCTCGCTGCTCAGCCATCGCGGGGCCTTACGCCGGCCCGGCCTTGTACCCGACGCCGCGAATGGTCACCACGATGTCGGGGTGCTCCGCGTCCTTTTCGATCTTCGACCGGAGGCGTTGCACGTGCACGTTGACCAGCCGGGTGTCCGCCGAGTGGCGGTACCCCCACACCTGCTCGAGCAGCACCTCTCGGCTGAAGACCTGCCACGGTTTGCGCGCCAGCGCTACGAGCAGGTCGAACTCCAGCGGCGTCAGGTTGATCACCTCGTCGCCCCGGTGCACCGCATGGCCGGCGACGTCGATGTCGAGGTCACCGATGGTGAGCTGCTCCGGCGCGGGATCCTCCGTACGCCGCAGCCGCGCCCGCACGCGGGCAACCAACTCTTTGGGCTTGAAGGGTTTGACGATGTAGTCGTCGGCCCCCGACTCGAGTCCGACTACCACGTCCACCGTGTCGGTCTTGGCCGTGAGCATCACGATGGGTACGCCGGACTCGGCCCGGATCTGGCGGCAGACCTCGATGCCGTCGCGTCCGGGCAGCATGAGATCGAGCAGCACGAGATCGGGCCGGGTCTCGCGGAACATGGCGAGTGCGTGGTCACCGTCACCAACAACGGAGGGCTCGAAGCCCTCCCCGCGCAACACGATGCCCAGCATTTCCGCCAGTGAGCTGTCGTCGTCGACGATGAGGACACGACCCTTCATGGGCTCATGCTCCCACCGTTGTACCGCGGCGGGGGCGGACCGGGCCGACTCCGGCGGCGGTAGCGCACACCTTCATGGCCGTCACAACGAGGGGCGGCCGGCAGGGGTGCCTGCCGTGGGAGAGTGGTTGCCGTCGGGCCGGGTCCGGGTGAGCGATGACGGCGCGGCCGGAAAGTCGTGAGGGAGCCGATGAGCGACACACCAGGATGGATGCCGCCCGGGCAGCAGCCGCCGCCTGGTGACCGAAGCCGGGGTCCCCTCCCCACCGGACCGGGAGGATGGGGTCCCGGCCCGTCGGGTTCCCTGCCGCCCGGGCCTGGTGGCTGGCAGCCGGCCCCACCGCCGGCTCCCGACATCAAGCCCGGCATCGTCGCGCTGCGCCCGCTCGGGGTGGGGGAGATCCTCGACGGCGCGATCAGCGCTATCCGAAAGCAGCCCGTCGTCATGCTCGGCGTGTCCGCCGTCCTGGTGACCGTGTCCACCCTCCTCGAGCTGCTGGTCACCCTGCCGTTGACCCGCGAGGTCAGCACTTTGGCGGTCGACCCGACGGTCTCCAGCGAGGAGGCGCTGGACCTGCTGGTCGGCGCGTCGAGCGTTGCCGCCTTCAGCGTGACGATCGACAGTCTGGTCACGCTGGTGCTGGCCGGCACTCTCGCCGTACCGGTCAGCCAGGCGGTGCTGGGCCGCCGCATCGGGCTGGGGGACACCTGGCAACGGATCCGACCGCACCTGGGCAGGCTGGTCGGCCTGACGGTGCTGCTGCTCCTGGTCCTCGTCGGGACCACGGTGGTGCCACTGCTGCCCGCCTTGGCGGCCGCCGTCTTGGGTGCACCCACGGCGGTCGGGTTGCTGCTGGGCCTCGCTGGCTTCATCGCGGCGACCGTCCTCAGCGCGTGGGTCTTCGTCTCGCTGGCGCTCGCCGCGCCGGCTCTCGTACTGGAGCGGCAGCGGGTCGTCGCCGCCCTGCATCGATCCTTTTCGCTGGTGCGGGGCACCTGGTGGCGGGTCTGCGGCATCCTGCTGCTCGCGCTGGTCATCGGCTTCGCGATCACTCTCGCCGTACAGACGCCCTTCCAGCTAACCGCCTCGGGCGGGTCGGTGTTCGGGATCGGCGACCCTGAACAGGCGTTCCGGCCGGTCCCGCTGCTGATCAGCACCCTCGGAGGCATCCTCGCCGGCACGGTGACCCAACCGTTCACCGCCGGCGTCGTC
>JBBSMJ010000175.1:0-3877 GCA_038233235.1 Actinomycetes bacterium
GCCAACGCCAAGAAGCTGCGGAGGTGAGCTGATGCCCCTCGAGGTCGAGCTGGTCGCCGCGGAGCGCGAGGTCTGGTCGGGGGAGGCCGAGGTGGTCCTTGCCCGTACCACCGACGGTGAGTTGGGCATCCTTCCCGGCCACGCGCCTGTCCTGGGTGTGTTGTCCAACGGCGTGGTGATGATCAGGGACAGCAGTGGGCAGGAGACGTTGGCCGCCGTACTCGGCGGTTTCCTCTCGGTGGCCGACGACCGGGTGTCGATCCTCGCGGAGACCGCGGAGCTCTCTCACGAGATCGACGTGTCGGCCGCCCAACGCGACCTCGCCGACGCGACGGGCACCCGCGAGTCCGGTGAGGAGGCGGCGCAAGTCCGCTCGCGGGCAGAAGCTCGGCTGCGCGCTGCCGGCCACTAGGCCGCCGAGCCCCCTCGGCGTCCCGCACGGGACGTCGGGCTCCCAGAACGTGGAAACAAATCCGCCGCTGGGA
The DNA here is from genome assembly GCA_038233235.1 of Actinomycetes bacterium. Classification (GTDB taxonomy): domain Bacteria; phylum Actinomycetota; class Actinomycetes; order JBBSMJ01; family JBBSMJ01; genus JBBSMJ01. Next base: position 486 of record JBBSMJ010000175.1, read on the forward strand.
CGGAAAAGTTTCCACGATCCGGCGGCCGGATGGCCGGCTACGCCTGGCGGGCCACTCCTGGCTGGCAGAGCCGTCAGCGCCGTCAGCGCCGTCAGCGGTTGGCGCCGGGCTTCCACAGCACGTCGCCGGGACCGAGGTTGGCCACTCGGGCGAGGATGAACAGCAGGTCGCTGAGCCGGTTAAGGTACCGCGCGGTGACCGGGTTCATCGACTCACGATCCCGCTCCAGGGCGGCCCAGGTGCTGCGCTCGGCCCGGCGTACGACGGTGCGCGCGACGTGCAGCAGCGCCGCGCCGGGCGTGCCGGCAGGCAGCACGAAACTGCGCAGCTTCTCCAACGATTCGTTGTAGTCGTCGCACGCCTGCTCCAGCCGCTCGACGTAGGACTCCTCGACCCGCAGCGGGGGGAACTCCGGATCGGGCACCACCGGCGTACACAGGTCGGCGCCCACGTCGAACAGGTCGTGCTGGACGCGGGTGAGCAGCGCCACCACGTCCTCCGGCAGCTCGCCCAGCGCGAGCGCCACACCGATGTGGGAGTTGGCCTCGTCGACGTCGGCGAAGGCGATGAGTCGGGGGTCGGTCTTCGACGTACGGCTCATGTCGCCCAGCGCCGTCGTGCCGTCGTCGCCGGTCTTGGTGTAGATGCGGGTGAGGTTGACCATGACGCGCAGCCTAGGGTCGGGCGCCCCACCGCCTACCATTGCCGCCCGTGGAGCGATTTCGGGTGCAGGGCGGCGCTCGCCTAGCCGGCGAGGTCGCGGTGACGGGCGCCAAGAACAGCGTCCTCAAGCTGATGGCCGCCGCGCTGTTGGCCGAGGGCACGACGACGCTCACCGACGTACCCCAGATCCTCGACGTCGACATCATGGGTGAGCTGCTGCGCCGCCTCGGCTGTTCCGTGGAGCACGACGTGGCGGCAGCACAGGTCGACATCACCGTCCCTGGGCAGCTGGGGCACCAGGCCGACTACGACCTCGTACGCCGGATGCGGGCGTCCATCTGCGTCCTGGGGCCGCTGCTTGCCCGCTGTGGCCAGGCCGACGTGGCGATGCCCGGGGGCGACGCCATCGGTTCCCGAGCGCTGGACATGCACGTCGGCGGCCTGCAGCGGCTGGGTGCCGACGTGCAGTCCGAGCACGGTTTCCTGGTGGCCAAGGCCCCCGCCGAAGGGCTCGCCGGTGCGACGATCTGGCTGGACTTCCCCAGCGTGGGCGCCACCGAGAACATCCTCATGACTGCCGTGCTGGCCCGCGGGACGACGGTGATCGACAACGCCGCGCGCGAACCGGAAATCGTCGATCTGTGTCGGCTGCTCGAGCAGATGGGCGCCAAGGTCGACGGCGCCGGGACGTCGACCCTGCAGGTCGAAGGCGTCGATCGGCTCACCCCGACCCGTCACACCACCGTGCCCGACCGCATCGTCGCCGGGACGTTCGCGTTCGGTGCGGCGCTGACGGGTGGCGACGTCACCGTCAAGCACAGTCGCCCGCAGCACCTGGAGATCGCCCTCGACAAGCTGTCGACCGCGGGAGCGCTGGTCGAGGGCACCGACGACGGCTTTCGGGTGGCGATGGACCGGCGACCTGCCGCCGTCGACGTCGTCACGCTGCCCTACCCGGGCTTCCCCACCGACCTGCTGCCCATGGTGCTCGCGCTCAACGCGGTCGCCGACGGGGCGGCCATGGTCACCGAGAACGTCTTCGACGCCCGCTTCATGTTCGTCGGAGAGCTTGCCCGACTCGGCGCCGACATCCGCACCGACGGACACCACGCGATCGTGCGCGGGAAGCGCTCACTGTCGGGGGCGCCGGTGCGGGCCACCGACATCCGAGCCGGAGCGGGTCTGATCCTCGCCGGGCTCGGTGCCGAAGGGGTGACGACGGTCAGCGACGGCTACCACATCGACCGCGGCTATCCCGACTTCGCCGAGCAGCTGCGTGCTCTGGGTGCCGAGGTCACCCGCGAGCCGGACGTCCCAGTCGCGCGCTGAGTCCCGTCGGTCGCCCGACATCACGATGCGCGGCGGTGCCGTCCCTGCCGCAGGACGGTGCGGGCCCGCACCTCGTCGGTGGGGAACACCATGACGCGCGGCCCGATCGCCGTACGCACCAGCGTGGCGCGTACGCCGGCGTCCGCGAGCAGGTCGCGCATCACCAAGCCGTCGTCTTCGCTGTCGGGCGCGGCGATGCTGACCAGCAGGCCGTAGTCGGTCGGCGCGCCGGGCTGCGCCCGACGTTCGACGAGCGAGCCACCACGGCTGAAGCCCCAGCGCAGCACCAGCGTGAGGACGACGAGTACCACACCGACGGACAGCGGACCGAACAGGTAGGAGTAGCTCTGCCAGGCGGGCACCGGACCAGTGTGCTCCCGGGGGCGGCGAGATCGCCAGCGGGGTCCGGCTACGCTCCCCGCACCGTTCCACTCACTCGATCGCAGTCGGCTGAGGAGGCCCACCCGTGCCCGAGAAGCTTGCCGTCGTGGGAGCCGGCCTCATGGGGTCCGGCATCGCCCAGGTCGCCGCCCAGGCTGGCCACGACGTCATCCTGCGCGACGTCGGGCAGGGCGAGCTGGACCGAGCGGTCAAGTCCGTCTCGGCGTCGTACGACCGCTTCGTCGCCAAGGAAGCGATGACGGCCGACGATGCGCAGGCGGCGCTGGGCCGTATCACGACCACGACAGAACTCGACGCCGCTGCAGACGCCGATGTCGTCGTCGAGGCGGTTTTCGAGCAGCTCGAGCTCAAGCAGGACATCTTCCGCGAGCTCGATGGGATCTGCCGCGACGATGCGATCTTGGCAACAAACACCTCCGCCATCCCGGTGACGAAGATCGCTGCGGTGACGGGTCGGCCGGAGGCGGTCGTCGGCACGCACTTCTTCTCCCCCGTGCCGATGATGGCGCTATGCGAACTCGTGCGAGGGTTGAAGACGGCTGACGCCACGCTGGAGCGGGCCCGCGCGTTCGCCGAGTCCGTCGGGAAGACATGCATCGTCGTCCACCGCGACGTGGCCGGCTTCGTCACCACTCGGCTCATCGCGGCGCTGTCGATGGAGGCGGCCCGCCTGGTGGAGGACGGGGTGGCCACAGCGGAGGACGTCGACCTCGCCTGCCAACTCGGCTTCGGTCACCGCATGGGCCCGCTGCGAACCCTCGACCTCACCGGCATCGACATCATGGTCAACGCTGCCCGCAACATCTACGCCGAGACTCAGGACGAGAAGTTCTTCCCGCCCGAGCTGCTCGCGCGGATGGTCACCGCAGGGGACCTGGGGCGTAAGAGCGGGCAGGGCTTCTACCCGTACGACGCGTAGGGCCGGTTCGCCGCCGCAGAGTTGCTCAAGAATCGGCGCGCCTGCGCCGATAGAGAGCCGCACCCGGTTAGCGTCGCGC
>JBBSMJ010000176.1:0-3853 GCA_038233235.1 Actinomycetes bacterium
GTGTTCAGGGCCGGGTGATCAGGCCTTGACGGCCGCGTAGTCCAGACCCACGCCCTCCGCGACGCGACGGCCGAACTCCTCGTCGCACTGGGAGAAGTGCCACACCATTTTCTCCTGGATGTGCTTCTCACAGTCTCCGAGCAGGGTGCTCAGATTAAGGACCAAGTCGTCGCGCTCCCAATCGGGCATCGTGCGGACGCGCTCTCCGGCCTGTGCGTAGTCGTTCGTCCGCTCGATCGGAGCGCGCGTCAGCCGGCCCTCGATCATCGGCTCGTAGTCCGCACCCGACTTCGGTGCCTCGGCGAGGCCGCCAGTCGACGAGGGCTCGTAGTTGACGTGCGGGTTCGAGCCACCGGCGTCCACCTGGAAGGCCATTTGGCCGTCGCGTTGGTTGGTTGCCACCGGCACCTCCGGCGCGTTGACCGGTAGCTGCAGGTAGTTCGGTCCGACCCGGTAGCGCTGGGTGTCGGAGTAGGAGAACGTCCGACCCACCAGCATCTTGTCGTCGGAGAAGTCCAGCCCGTCGACGAGCACTCCGGTGCCGAAGGCAATCTGCTCGTTCTCCGCGAAGAAGTTCTCGACGTTGCGGTTGAGGGTCATCATGCCGACCGGCCGCAGCGGGAAGTCGTCCTCCGGCCAGGTCTTCGTGTCGTCGAGCGGGTCGAAGTCGAGTTCGGGGTGCTCGTCGTCGCTCATGATCTGGACGTTGAGTTCCCAGCGCGGGTGGTCCCCACGCTCGATGGACTCGAAGAGGTCCTTCGAGTGCGAGCCGAGCTCGCTGGCTTGGATCTCGTCCGCCTGCTGCTGAGTCAGCGACTCGATGCCCTGTTGGGTCTTCCAGTGGTACTTCACCAGTACGGCCTTGCCGTCGGCGTTGACCATCTTGTAGGTGTTGACCCCGAAGCCGTCCTGGTTTCGATAGCTTGCCGGGATGCCCCGCGGGCTGAACAGCCACGTCAGCATGTGCATCGACTCCGGCGTCATCGACATGAAGTCGAAGATTCGGTTCGGCTCCTGCCGGAACGTCACCGGGTCCGGCTTGAGGGAGTGAATGACGTCGGGGAACTTGATGGCGTCGCGGATGAAGAAGACCGGGAGGTTGTTGCCCACGAGGTCCCAGTTGCCCTCCTCCGTACGCAGCTTGACCGCGAAGCCGCGCGGGTCCCGCGCCACCTCGGAGGAGTCGCGTCCGCCGATGACGGTGGAGAACCTGATGCTGACCGGGGTCTTCTTGCCCTTCTCTTGGAACAGCTTGGCCCGCGTGTGCGTCGCCGCCGGCTCGTCGCCGATGGTGCCGTAGGCCTCGAACTCGCCATGTGCCACGAACCCGCGCGCGTGCACCACGCGCTCCGGGATGCGCTCTCGGTCGAAGTGGCTGATCTTCTCCAGGAACTGGTAGTTCTCCAGCGTGGCTGGGCCACGGCTACCGACCGTGCGCTGCTGCTGGTTGTTGTACACCGGGTGACCCTGGCGGTTGGTCAGATTGCGCTGCTGCTGGTCTGTCATGCGCTCTCCCCTTCTGTACGGCGGTGGGCGGACTCATGGTCTGGGCTCTGCGGGTCCGGGCTCTGCGGGTCAGGGCTCTGCTCAGGATGCGTGGGCTGGCAGGTGGGGCAGTAGCCCCAGAAGGTCACTTCGGCCTCGTCGACGAGAAAGCCTTGGTCAGCTGACGGTTCGAGACACGGTGCCGCTCCCACCGCGCAGTCGACGTCGGCGGTGATGCCGCAGGTCCGGCATACGACGTGATGGTGGTTGTCGCCGACACGCAGTTCGAAGCGCGCGGGCCCTCCGGCGGGCTCGATGCGCCGTGCCAGCCCAGCGGCGGTCAGCGCACGCAGGATGTCGTAGACCGCCTGGGTGGACACCGCGCCCAGCCGCGAACGCGCCGCGCGGGCAATGTCATCGACGTCACTGTGCGGGTGGTTGTGCAGCGCATCCAGGACCGCCAGCCGGGGGCCGGTGATCCGCAGTCCGGCTGCTTTCAGGCGGTCGTACGAGGTGGTGGACATCGCTCCCAGTTAACCCGCAAAGACTGGAACGAGTCAAGAAAGCGACGGGGTTACCTAACCTTCCGTCCGACTCGCACGCTTCGCGTCAGCGGTTCGCCGGCTGGGCGGCGCAGTAGGCGTCGCGGCTTCCCGCGCCGTCCCCTACCAGCGGGTAGGCGTACTGCGCGCGCAGTACGCGGGCGGTGGTGGCGGCGTACGCCTCGATCTCCGCGGCGACCCGGTCGCGCGTCGACCGGTCGGGAGCTTCGGCGAGCAGCTCGGCGTGCCGCCAGGCGGTCTCCCGCCAGCTCACGAGCAGCTGCATCAGCGCGGTGTAGCTCAACCCGTATGGCGTCGCCGCGTCATCCATCCCTGGGTCGAAGCGGGCGGCCTCCTCGGCAAGCAAGGGCTCCGTCACCCGGTTGAGGAACACGTTCACCTTGTCGTGGTCCGACTTGCGACTGGACCCGTCTGGCTTCACCAGGCCGATCGCCGCCAAGACGAAGGGCAGGTCGCGGTTGACGTGAGCGTTGATGCCGAGCATGAGGTTGCCGCTACCGGACACCTGCCGGTCGGCTGCGGCGTCGAGGGCGATGCGCCACGCCTCGGGCGTCTGCGCCCGCTCCCCGCTCTCCCAAGCGTCAAATGCGTCGAAGTAGTACGACGCAAAGACCGCGTCCTCGTGGTTGACGAACGGTGTGTCGGCGAAGAACCCGGGCTCGGTTGCCGCCCGGCGGTACTCCTCGGTGGTGCGGAGGTAAGACAGCGCAAACACGGCGTTGTGGTCGCAACTGCGCGCCAGTTGGCCGAATTGACGCTCCATACGCCGGATGACCTTGTCGACGCAGGAGAGCTTGCCGGCCACGCATTCGTCGGCACTCGTCGGGTCGTAGCCCGTCGTCCACGCCGGCAGCAGGTCGGACCACCCGACGTACAGGGGGTCCTCCCCAGCGGCTGACGCAGCGGCTGACGGTGCGGCGGTGGCGACGGAGACGGCGAGGGCGGCGGCGAGCGTGGCGGCGGTGACGCGGGCTCGACAGGCGAGGCGGTTGGCCATGTCGCCAACTTACTACCTAGTCCCGCCGGAGAGTAGTCGCGGTTACGCAAGGAGTAGTGTGGTCACGCCATGAGTGCCCTGAGTGCGCGGTGAGCGCCTCCCCGGACAGCGGACCCACGCCGCTCGACCATGCGTCAGGCGACCTACCCGGTGGGGCCAGCGGGGTGCTGGACGAACTCGCCGAGGTGGTCTTCCGCACTGATGCCGCCGGCAATTGGACCTACCTGAACGCCGCGTGGACCGCCATGACAGGGTACGCCGTCGAAGCCAGCCTGGGCAGCAACTTCCTTGATTACGTCCACCCCGACGAGCGCGCCGAGACACTGCAGATGTTCATGGCGGTGGTGGCCGGTGGCGCCGACCACTGCCACCACGAGACCCGGTACCGGACGCGAAGTGGGCGTTACCGCAGAGTAGAGCTGCGCGCCACTTGCCGCTATGACGACAAGGGCGTGCTGGTCGGCAACTCCGGGACAATTCTCGATGTCACTGCGCGCTGCCGAGCACAGCAGACGCTGCGTGAGCAGACTGCTTTGGCTGAGCTCGTCGCGGCCGGTGCGCCGTTGGGGCAGCTCGCGTTCGGGCTGCTCGACTGTACGCCGGATCTCGTCATCCGCGAAGTGTCGCCCGCCGCCGGTCGCCTCCTCGGTCACCGGGTGACGCCCGGTGACACCCTGCCGGAGTTGCTGGAGCGCTTCGGGGTCAGGGAACCCGGAGGCTCGCCGGAGTGGGGTTTGGCGGCGACGGCACTCGGCACCGCGGCCTCCCAGTACGGCGAGCTGCGCTGGACCATTCCGGACGACGGGCA